>JBFJTO010000076.1:0-6886 GCA_041625295.1 Acidimicrobiia bacterium
CCAGTCTGATGACAGCCCGAATGTCATCCTCGTTGGGCGTGTAACGGACCTCTGCGGGCGGACGCTCGCTCGGCGGTGTGAAGGTGTCGCCGGTAGCCACGAGATCGCGAATCCGATCTACGCGAAAAACCCGCTCCTCTTCGGCAAGGCGGCACATCGCCGACACGTACCAGTTCCCGATGGCCGTGAATACCGACCAGGGTTCGATGTCCCTCGTTGTGGTCTCGTTTCGGGACAGAGACGTATAGGTGATCCGGACCACCCCGCCCCGGACCGCGGCGTCACGGAGCGGGCCCAGAAACTCGGATTCTCGGGGAATGTGCACCGAAACGCCGGGATCGTCCCCAGGGCTGAGCATCGCCTCTAGCTTCTCGACCGCCGACGCCAATTCGTCGGAACCCGATCCCGAGGCGAGGATCGTGAGTCCTGAGGCCAGGAGTGCCAAGGCCTCGCCGGCGGTGAGTCGGGGCGCACCCTCGAAGTACTCCGCCATGTCGACGACCACGCCCCCGTCGTCGTCGACCATGGCCACGATCAGATCTCCGGGGCCGTAACCGGGCAGTCCGCACATGAAGACAAGCTCGAGATCCTTGAGCAATTCTCGCTCCGTATATCCGAATCGTTCGCATACCTCCGCCACGGGGGTGCCTGGATGGGCCATCACCCATGGGAGCATCGACAGGATTCGGCGCAGCTTCGACTCCGTCCGCTCGGACATCAGACCTGCCCCTTCACCCTGGCGATCAACCGATCCCGGATCTCCACCGGATCCACGACCTTGGCCCCGGCGCCGAAGGTCAACACCCAACCGATGAATGCATCCACGTGAGTCACCGAGAACACCGCCTCCACACTCCCGTCGTCCTGGCGATCTGCCTTGACGCCGGGCCCGATCCGGCGTGAAGCCCACCATGCCGCATCGGGATCGAAAACGACCCGAACCGTGGTTGGAGCGTCGGAACCCGCTTCCCAAGGCTCGAATCCCACTCTGGCAGCCACGGCGTCGGCACCCGCTCTCACGAAAGCGCCCGCGGCACCGATCGGATTCAGTTCGGTGATGCGGTCGGCGCGATAAGTGCGGTCCTCGCCGTTTTCGACGCCCACGAGATACCAATGGCCCCTTCGATGGGCGATCCCGTGCGGTTCGGCTCTCCTCTTCTTCTGGTTGTAGGTGAACTCGACCAGCTTGCGCTCGGAAACTGCCTGGTAGAGGTCGGCCAGGACGTCCACCCCGGAACCGAGGTCCGCTCCCAGGGGTTCGGCAGCCGGAATCATTCGGGTGCCCCCGAGCTTGAGAAGGGCTTCTGCGCCACTCGGCTGACCGCCGATCCTCACCACCTGGGCGGCCAGCCACAGCGCGGCACGCTCATCGTCGCTGAGACCCGGATCCGGCAGCCGGTACTCGTCAGGTTTGACCGCATATCCGAACTCGATCCCCCAAGTGTCGGCCTGGGCAACGATCGGGATTCCCAGCTTGCGCAAAAGATCCTTGTCCCGTTCGAACATCCGTCTGAAAGCCTCATCGCTCTGGTCTCCATAACCAGCCACGGTGTTGCGAATCCTTTCGGCTGTCACGGGACGAGTAGTCGTCAGGAGAAAGGCGAGCAGGTTTATCAAACGTTCGATGACGTTGCGCACGGCGTGGACTGTACGGAACCACCGGCTCGCGTGGAAGCACCACGGACCAACAGCCCCACGCCTCTACAGCGACTCGATCAGTCTCTCGACCCGTTCGTCGTAGGCTTTGAACGGGTCTTTGCAGAGCACGGTTCTCTGAGCCTGGTCGTTGAGCTTGAGGTGCACCCAGTCGACGGTGAAGTCGCGATTCTTCGCCTTTGCGGCTCTGATGAACTCTCCCCGAAGGCGCGCACGTGTGGTTTCGGGCGGTGAGTCCACCGCATGTTCGATCTGTTCGTCGGTGACCACGCGGTCGACGAGGCCTCGCCGCTCGAGCAGGTAGAAGAGACCTCTCTTGCGATTGACGTCGTGGTAGCTGAGGTCGAGCATCGCCACCCTCGGGTCGTTGAGCTGCAGACCGCGGCTGGAGGTGTACTCATCGATGAGTTTGTGCTTGATGACCCAATCCACCTCGCGATCGAGCGACATGGGATCCTTTTCCAGTCCGGTCAGGAGGTGCTCCCACAGGTCGACCGCCTTCTGAACCTCGCTGGGAAACCCGGGACTTCTCGCATATCTCATCGCTCGGTCGAAATACTCCCACTGGATGTCGAGCGCCGACAGTTCCCTGCCGTTGGCAAGCCTCACCTTTCGCTGACAGGTGGGATCGTGCGATATCTCCCGAATCGCCCGGATCGGATTCTCGAGCGTGAGATCCCGAAACACGATGTCCTTCTCGACCATCTCGAGGATGGCCATCACCGTTCCCACTTTGACAAAAGTCGCGTATTCGCTCATGTTCGAGTCGCCGGCAATCACATGGAGCCGCCGATATCGTTCGGCGTCCGCGTGGGGCTCATCCCTGGTGTTGATTATCGGTCGACTTCTGGTTGTCGCCGACGACACGCCCTCCCAGATGTGCTCAGCCCGCTGGGACATCGAAAACGAGGTGCCCCGGGGTGTCTGGATCAACTTGCCTGCTCCCAGAAAGATTTGCCGGGTCACCAAGAAAGGGATCAAGACATCGACGATTCGTTGAAAATCCTTGTGCCTGGACAACAGGTAATTCTCGTGACACCCGTAGCTGTTGCCTGCCGAATCGGTGTTGTTCTTGAAGAGGTAGATGTCTCCCCGGATTCCCTCCTCGGTGAGCCGCTCTTCCGCCGACTCGACAAGACCCTCGAGAACCCTCTCGCCGGCCTTGTCGTGGGCGACGACGTCTTCGATGCGATCGCACTCGGGTGTCGCATACTCGGGGTGGCTGCCGACATCGAGATACAGGCGGGCGCCGTTCTCGAGAAACACGTTCGAGGACCGTCCCCAGCTCACAACCCTTCGAAACAGGTATCGGGCGACTTCGTCCGGCGAGAGCCGACGTTGCCCCTGCAGCATGCAGGTGACCCCGTACTCGTTCTCTATGCCGAAGATTCGCCTGTCCACACCGACAGGCTAAGCGCGCTTGCGGAGAACGCGACTCAGATCTCGGAAGGGTCGAGGCGTCGGAAGGTGCGACGACCGTTCCCGTGCTCCAGTACAGCCGCCTCCCATCCCTCCGACGGGCGACCCTCGGCCGCCAGAAAGGCTTCGACTCCCAGGGCCAGCGCTGCCTCCAATGACATGTTCTCGCTGTAGCCCGAGCGGGCTGCTTCCTCCAGCGCCTCCGACTTGCCGCCGATGCCAGCCACATCGCGCTGGTCGAATAGGGTCCCGTCATATGAGATCTTGAACATTCTCGATCCGCCTTCAGTGACTTCGCAGATGAGGATCTCGACCTCGAAGGGCTTCTGCTCGTGGCTGAATATCTGTCCGAGAGTCTGGCTGAATGCGGTGGCCAAGCCCATCGCGTTGACATCTGAACGGCTGTACAGGTATCCCATGACGTCAGCTTGGCGTATGCCCGCCTTTCGGAGAGTCTCGAACTCGTTGTACTTGCCAACACCCGCGAAAGCGATCCTGTCGTAGACCTCGCTGATCTTGTGAAGCGCTCTTGACGGGTTCTCTGCGAGGAGCAACACACCGGCGTCGTACTCAATGGCCACGATGGATCGACCCCTGGCAATCCCTTTCTTTGCAAACTCGGCCTTGTCGCGCACCAACTGCTCGGGCGCGACGTAAAAAGGAACGCTCACAGTGCCGCCTCGAGCGCCAACTCCACCGCAGACCTCAGCTCGGCGTCCGGCACCTCGCCAATGCCCTCGGCGTCGATCGTGAACACCGTGGGGAGAATGTCGCGGCGCAGATCCGGGCCACCGGTGGCGGTGTCCTCCTCTGCGGCTGCGATCAATGCTCCGATCGCCCCCGCAACCGCCTCGGATCGGGTCATTTCGGCCCTATAGGTGTTCCTCAAATAGGAACGAGCCAGCCGCGAACCGGAACCCGTGGAACCGTACTCCCGCTCCTCGTATCGGCCCCCGACCACGTCGAAAGTGAATAGCCTTCCCCGGCCAACGGAGTCGTCGAACCCGGCAAAGAGCGGAACCACGACGAGGCCCTGAAAGGCGAGCGGGAGCTGGCTTCGAACAAGTCTGGCCAGGAAATTCGCCTTGCCTTCGAGACTCAGTCTTCGCCCTTCGATCTTCTCGTAGTGCTCCAACTCGACCTGGAACAGCTTGACCATCTCGATCGCTAGACCAGCGGTGCCGGCAATGGCGACCGCCGACGAGTGGTCGGCCTCGAAAACCTTCTGGATGTATCTGTGGGCTACGAGATGACCCTCGGTGGCCTGTCGGTCACCGGCCATCACGACCCCGTCAACGTATCGGAGCGCGAGAACTGTGGTGCCTTCGGGAACCGAAATCGTGCCGACGACCTCCTTGGGAATCTCCCAGCGGGGAGCCAGCCCCAGTGACGTCAACAGGTCGCCGAAACTGGATCCTGGTTGCGGTGCACCCAGCGGAAGAGTCCAGTCGGCGGTCACTCGCCGCCCTTTTGGACATAGTTCTTTACGAAGTCCTCCGCGTTCTCTTCGAGTACGGAGTCGATCTCATCCAGCAGCTCGTCCAGATCCTCGGCGTCCGAAATGGAAACTGTCTCCACTTCGTCTTCGGCGCTCTGATCCTTGTCGCGCTTGGGACGGGAGCGTTCTTGGTTTGCCATGCTCATTCTCCTAGCGCATCTATCAGTTCGGCTGCGTCCTCGACTGTCTCGATCAGGGAGCCCACAGAGGCTTCCGTGCCACGCAGTGGTTCCATCATAGGAACGCGCTTGAGATGCGCTTCACCGATGTCGAATATCAGCGAGTCCCAGTTGGCGGCGACGAGAGCCTCGGGAAACCGTGTGACACACGACCCCCTGAAGTAGGCCCTCGTCCTCTTGGGCGGAGCCGATACCGCACCGGCTATCTCCTCGTCCGTGAACAGCCTTTTGACCTTCCCGGCCCTGACCAACCGGTGGTAGAGACCGGACTTCGGGTCGACGTCGTGATAGAGGAGGTCGAGCGTCCGGAGCTTCGACATCGGCAGCGAGACTCCGTCACGCTCGGCATAAGCATCGAATAGCCGCCTCTTGGCGACCCAGTCGAGGCGATCGGCGCACTTGGCCGGATCGGCTTCTAGATCCTCCATCACCGACTTCCATTGATCGATGACCATTTGCCACACGGGGCCATCCAATTCCCGCTCTGCGTACTTGCTGAGCCACTCGAGGTATCTGAACTGGATCTCCATGGCGGTCGCCGATCCGCCACCATCGAGGTCGAGCGAGTTTCCCATTCGCAGGTCG
Organism: Acidimicrobiia bacterium; assembly: GCA_041625295.1. Lineage (GTDB taxonomy): Bacteria > Actinomycetota > Acidimicrobiia > Spongiisociales > ZC4RG35 > JBFGRR01. The sequence goes on from JBFJTO010000076.1 coordinate 5,338, forward strand.
TGGCTGACGCGCCAGCACGAGTCCACAGGGTCTGAGAGGTCGATGGGGTCGGGAAGGGCACCATCCTCGAGGGCGGCCAGGAACAGGGCGGTGACTCCGAGCTTGAGAAAGATCTGGATTTCGGACAGGTTGGCGTCCCCGATTATCACGTGGAGCCTGCGATAGCGGGAGGGGTCGCCGTGCGGTTCGTCCCTCGTGTTGATGATGGGTCTCTTCAGGGTGGTTTCCAGACCAACCTCCTCCTCGAAGAAGTCGGCCCTCTGGGTCAGTTGGAAGTCGGTTGCGGGTCGACCGTTCTCGGAGCCGACCTTGCCGGCTCCCGTGAACAGTTGCCGGGTGACCAGAAAAGTCGTTGCGTACCGGATGATCTGGCTGAACGGCGTCTCCCGGCTGAGCAGGTAGTTCTCATGAGACCCATATGAGTTCCCCTTGCCGTCGGAGTTGTTCTTGAAGAGTTTCAGCACCTGGCCCTGCGGCAATGTCCGCTGCGCGGATTCGACCGAGGAGTGAACGACGGTCTCCCCCGCCTTGTCGTGCAAAGCGGCCTCGAGCGGATCGAAACACTCAGGCGTCGAATACTCCGGGTGGGCGTGATCGACATACAACCGGGCACCGTTCCCCAATACCGCATTCACCAGCGCGGAGTCGGGATCGGCTCCGGCCTGGCCTTCGTGTCCGAATCCGCGGGCGTCGCGGCCCGGGGTCTCCTGCTCCCAAGACCACTGGATACGGACCCGACTGCCCGGAAAAGAGTTGACGACCAGCGCCGATGCCGCGGCCGGATTGAAGTCTCGCTTCCCGTTGATGATCACGCCGTATTCGGTCTCGGTGCCGAGAACCTTGTGGAGGGCCATCAGAGGTACTGGCCGGTAGAAACCGCTTCGACCATCCGACTCTCTCCGTCGCCGCCTATGAGCGTGCGGACATAGACGATGCGCTCGCCCTTCTTTCCGGAGATCTTTGCCCAATCGTCTGGATTGGTGGTGTTGGGAAGATCCTCGTGCTCGCGGAACTCCTGTTTGATGGCGGCGATGAGGTCATCGGTCTTGACGCCGGCGGTGCCGCCGGCGATCTGCCGCTTGATGGCCTCCTTCTTGGCCCGCCTGACGATGTTCTCGATCATGGCGCCGCTCGAGAAGTCCTTGAAGTAGAGCACCTCGCGGTCGCCGTTTTGATACGTGACCTCCAAGAACTCGTTCCGGGTGTTCTCGGCGTACATATCGCTCACGGTGGTCTCGATCACCGAGTCCAACATCGCCGCCTGATCCCCGCCCGCGGCTTCGACCTCGTCGGCGTCCAGCGGGACGTCCCCAGATAGGTAGATGCGGAATATCTCCTTCGCCGACTCACGGTCGGGGCGATTGATCTTGATCTTCACGTCCAGCCGACCCGGTCGCAGCACCGCCGGATCGATGAGATCCTCACGATTGGAGGCCCCGATCACGATGACATTCTTCAGGGACTCAACACCGTCGAGTTCCGATAACAACTGGGGAACGATGGTGGATTCGACGTCCGAGGAGATTCCCGAACCGCGGGTCCGGAACAG
>JBFJTO010000077.1:0-6874 GCA_041625295.1 Acidimicrobiia bacterium
GAAGGTCTTCGACCGGATCGGCCCTCTGGGCCGGATCAGCCAGGCGCAGCTGGTCGATGAGCGCTGAGGGCAATCGACCCTGTCGTTCCCGATGAGGGCTGGGTACGGTCACCGGGAGGAACGGAAGGAACGGTATTGCCGGTTATCGAAGTTCGTGACCTGTCTTTCTCTTACGGCGATGTGGTGGCGGTGGACGGTGTCTCCTTCGACGTCGCCGACGGCGAGATCCTCGGTTTGCTGGGCCCGAATGGCGCCGGGAAGTCCACAACGATCAAGATGCTCACCGGGCAGTTACGCCCCGACTCGGGATCCATCTCTGTGCTTGGCATGTCCATGCCTGAGCAGACCCAGGACATCCAGGCGCGCATCGGCGTCTGTTTCGAGGAAAAGAACCTCTACGAGAACATGTCGGCGCGAGAGAACCTCGCGTTCTTCGCACGCCTATTCGGTATCAAGAAGATGGATTTCGATCCGTTTCTCCGGAGGGTTGGACTGATAGATCGGGCAGACGACCGTGTGTCGACGTATTCCAAAGGGATGCGTCAGCGATTGATGATCACGAGGGCGTTGATCAATTCGCCAGATGTTCTCTTCCTGGACGAGCCCACAGACGGTCTAGACCCGGTTTCCTCTCAGGCTGTGCGCAAGGTCATCGAGGCGGAGGCGGCCCGGGGAGCCTCGGTGATCCTGACCACTCACGACATGCACGAGGCCGACCAACTATCGGATCGGGTGGCGTTCCTCAACGAGGGGCGCATCGAAGCGCTCGACACCTCCGAGAACCTGAAACTCGAGCATGGGCGACGCTCGGTGAAGATCAGGTCGCGCAGCGGTGATCACGTCGATGAGATTGTGATCGATCTCGATGGATCCCAGGTCGGCGACGAGATTTCCAGAGCTGTCTCAGTTGAGGGGCTGATGACGATCCACACCGAGGAGGCCACGCTCGAGGACATCTTCATCAAGCTGACCGGGAGGAGTCTCGAAGCGTGAGCGGGCCCAATCCCAGCATCGTCGCAACGATCGTCCGCAAGGACCTCAAGGCCTTCGCGAGAGACCGTTTCTACTTCTGGATCTCTGTTGCCGGCCTGGTCGTATATGTGGTCGTCTTCTGGGTTTTGCCCGATACCGTCAACGAATCGATCACGGTCGGCGCCACCGGAGCGGGGATCGAGACGATGCTCGAGAAGGCAGCCGGTGAGGGGTCGGAAGGGCTGAACCTGGTGGCTTTTGACTCGCGAGAGAATCTCGAGACCGCGGTTGCCAACGGCAAGGGCGATGTCGCTCTTGGCCTGGCGTTTCCCGACGACTTCTTCGAGTCCGTGATGGCCGGGCGTCCGGTGATCGTGAGCATTGTGGCGACGGCGGCGGTTCCTCCCGAACTGAGGACCGCGATGACTTCTTTCGTGAGAGAGGCTGCTTTCGCCATCAGCGGTGATCCGCTCCCTGTTTCCCTCCAGGAACAGATTCTCGGCGTCGATCGGGTTGGTGACCAGGTGTCTTTGCGCGAGAAGATGCGCCCACTGCTGGCCTTCTTGGTTTTGCTACTCGAGATGATGTCTCTGGCGGGGATCATCGCCTCGGAAATCCAGTCTCGAACCGTCGTTGCCGTTATCACGACGCCGGCACGGATCTTCGACTTCCTGACTGCCAAGATCGTTTTCGGGACGCTGCTCGCGTTCAGCCAGGTGGTCTTGCTGCTCGTGGCGATTCGCTCACTCAGCGGTGAGCCTTTGCTGGTTCTCACCACGATGCTTCTCGGATCGCTCATGGTCACCGCCTTTGCGCTGATCGCCGGTTCCTTTGGGCGCGACTTCATCACGGTGCTGTTCTGGAGCATGTTGTTCATGATCCCGATGATGATTCCGGCGTTTGGTCTCCTCTTTCCCGGATCAGCCTCGGTGTGGATCAAGGCCATTCCCACCTACGGACTCGTGGAGATCCTCACCGGTACCACTTCGTACGGGGACGGCTGGGCCGAGGCGGTTCCAAACCTGGCACTTCTCGGCGGTTGGACAGTCATCGCCTACGTGGCTGGGCTGGGAATACTCCGCAAGAAGGTGCGATCTCTATGAATACGTCACGCGCATGGACGGTGATGCGCAACGACCTCCGGCTGGGTCCCCGTTCGCCTTTGTTCCTGTATGCGTTGCTGCTGCCGGTCGCGCTCACTTTTGTGATCGTTGGCGTATTCGGCTCCCTGTTTGCTCCTGCACCCCGGTTGGGAATCGTTGACGAAGGGAACTCTTCCGTTGTTGCCGCGGCCCGGAGCCTCGACGGGATCGAGGTCACTGTGGTGGATTCGGTCGAATCACTCGAGAGACTCGTGGAGGCCAACGACCTCGACGCGGGCATGGTGCTTCCCGTCCAATTCGATGAAGCGGTTCGCGATGGTCTCCGGCCGCCTCTCCAGTTCTTCATAGGTGGGGAGAGCCTGGCCTCCAACAGGATCGTGCTCTCGGTGTCGGCCCTGGATCTCGTTAGAGGAGTGAAAGGGGACGCGGCTCCGGTGACTGTTGATGTGATGACGATCGGTGACGCTGAAGCGGTCCCAATGGCGACCCGAATGGTCCCCCTTCTGATCATGTATGCCGTTGCGATCGCCGGAGCGTTCGTCCCGGCGGCATCCATGGTCGAGGAAAAGGAAAAGGGGATCATCAATTCTGTCCTGGTGACTCCGGCCTCGGTCACCGAGTATCTGGCAGGCAAAGCCGGACTGGGGATCGTCCTGGCGATGGCGACCGGTGTGATCACGCTCTTGTTAAACAATTCTCTTGGAGCTCACGGAGTGACACTGATTCTCGCCTTGTTGATCGCGGCGACGATGATGGCCGAGATCGGACTCATCATCGGGACTGTCGCCAAGGACTCCAACACGCTGTTCGCGATCATGAAATCGGCGGGGATCCTGCTCTTCTATCCGGTGGTCTTCTATATCTGGCCGAGTCTGCCGCAGTGGATCGCCAAGATCTCTCCGACCTATTGGTTCTTGCAGCCGATCTTCGAGATTGGAGTGAAAGGTGCGGGTCCAGGAGATGTGTGGCTCGAGATGCTCATCGCGGTCGCGTGGATCATCGCGATTCTGCCGGCGGTCGGTGTCATGGCAAGGCGCCTCGAGCAGCGAGTCGCGATGGCGGCTTAGGCCGGAGAATGGAAACCGGAAGCAAACATTTCCGACCTCGATGATGTGCGCGGCGAGAAATCGGGTAATGTTGGGGCTTGGCGCCGGTTCGCACCCGGCGTGGATGACGAGTCGATAGCTGCGGTGCGGTGTTGAGACTCGTTCGCAAAGCGGACGTATGTGAGGCGCAGATCGCGCAACACCTAGCCGAAGGATCGACATGAACATTTACGTGGGGAACCTCCCCTTCAGGACCGCCTCAGAGGACCTGGCAGCTCTTTTTCGCCCCCATGGCGAAGTGACCTCAGCCCAGGTCGTCTCGGATCGGGACACCGGCCGCTCGCGCGGTTTCGGCTTTGTTGAAATGGCCGATGACGAGGCGGCCCGACAGGCAATCGAGAAGGTGAATGGCACCGATATCGACGGTCGTCAGGTCGTGGTCAACGAGGCCCGTCCCCGTACCGAGCGGTCGGGTGGCGGCAACCGTGGTGGTGGCGGCGGCTACGGCGGCAACCGTGGTGGTGGCGGCGGCGGCTACGGCGGCGGCAACCGTGGTGGTGGCGGCGGCTACGGCGGCGGCAACCGTGGTGGTGGCGGCTTCGGCGGCGGCAACCGTGGTGGCAGCAGCGGCAACCGCGGTGGCTACGGCGACCGGTAAACCCAGCCCATCTTTCTAGTCGAGAACGGTCGCCCGTAGGGCGACCGTTCTCCATATGGGGCGAGATCGGTCGGCGAGGATCTGGTAACCGGCCGCCGAAAGCCGGTCCAACATGGCACCGTGTGGGTGGATGAACACCCGGAAGTTTCTGCGCCTGAGCTTCTGAAGCCAGTTACTGACAGCGGCGAAGCCCCTCATCGTGATGCGCTCGTGCGGGATCGTGAATGCGATGACTCTCGGACGCAGGGACAGTGTCGCATCGAGCATCGCATCCCAGTGCGGGTAGCAGCAGAGAACGCGGTGCATTATCACCACGTCGCCTCCTGGCAGATCTGTTGCCATATCCACGAAATCGCCCGTACGACGGTCGATGCGCTCGGTGAGTTGGAGCTTGTTGATCAGCTCAGCCGCTGCACCATCCCACTGGGGCGACATGTCGATCGACACGCCCGCGGCTTCCCCGCGCCTCAGCAAGTCGGCCAAGATCTGCCCGGCCCCTCCGCCAACCTCTATCACTGTCTTGACGTCCATTCCGGCCTCTGCCACGGACTCGACGAGATCCGCTGCGCTGCCCGTGAGGCCATGTTTCAGGTATCGGCGGACCACCCGGGCGGCTTCCCGGGAGTCGAAGAAGCGCTCGTATTCCTCGGAGTAGCAGCAAGACGCCATCTGGTGAGTGTACGGGGAGACGGTTCAACGGAACTTGGCGACCGGTTTTCGGCGAGGGCTCAGGGTTCCCTCAATCGTGCAACTCGATCACATCGCCGTCGCCCACGGGATGGTCCTTTCCCACTTTTCGCCCCTCGAATGACTTGTCCCAGACGCGGGCGAATCGAAGCTTCGTGGCGACCTCCTTGTGGACGAGAGCGGCGACGTCTCCCACCGTGGCCCCGCGACGAAGCGTGAAAGGGCGGGACATGTCGGGTGGTTGGCCGGGGATCTTCGTGTAGACCCGGATCACTCTGAGTCCGGTGCACGTCCACGCTCCCAGAGGTGTGCTTGCCGTGTTGTCAACTGCCGACACCGTGAGCGACTCGAATCGGAGACCGCTCAGATCCTGAAACGTCTCCAGTTCAGCCTTGGGGTCGTCCATCAGGTCTGCCTTGGTGGCCACGAGGAGGGTGGGCAGGTACACGGCAAAAGGATCGATGGGTGGATCCCAATCGGCAACCAGATGAACGCGCCTGGCTTCCAGAGTCTCGATCGTCGCAGCCACCCTGTCGAGGCAGCCCGGAGAGGCGATGTCGACCACGAGCCAGGCGGCGTCGGCAGGTTGGACTGCATCGGCGATCCAGGGGATCGGGAACTCTGGTGAGATCGATGGAAGGTCGATGATCTGGATGGAGATGTCCTCGAACGGCATCATGCCCGGTTGCGGGTACTGGGTGGCAAACGGAAAGGCCTCAGATGCGGTGCGTGATCCCGTCAGGGTTGCGTGGAGTGCGCTCTTGCCTGAATTCGGAGGACCCAACAGTGCCACCTGTGCCGCGCCTTCGGGTCGGATCACCACCGCGGGCCCATGCCTGGCCGCACCCTTCCTTGGCCCGGTGAGATCCTCGGTCAACTCTTTGATCTTCGACTTGATCTCGGCCTGAAGATGGTCGGTGCCTTTATGTTTTGGGATGAGCCGGAGCATCTCTTTTAGAAGGCGGAGCCGCTCTGCGGCATCCCTGGACTTCTTGTATGCCGCCTCTGCGGCCTTGTACTCGGCGGTGACGTTGGTAGGCATCCTGTCGAGTCCATCTTCGCGCTCACCCTTGTCGTCTGCGACGACCGCCGTTATCGTGACCGTCCACATGCTTCGTTCATCATTTGCGTATTTCACCTTCACCGGGCTTCGGCTCGGGTCGGCGTAACGCGCACCAGCACGAGGCACGCCAACCCGGAGCCGAGGCTCCGGGTTTCTCTTTTTCCGGGGTCCGTCAGGAGATCGAAATGCATAGGAGAGCAACGAGAGGCGAAGAAGGGGCGAGGACGATCGTCGAGGTCGGATCCGCTCGGATCGGTTTCGACCCTCTGACCGTTATCGCCGGGCCCTGCGCAGTCGAGACCGCAGACCAGATGTTCGAAGTCGCCGCAGGTGTGGCCCAGGCCGGGGCCGCGGTTCTGAGAGGGGGAGCGTTCAAGCGGGGCTCGTCACCGTATTCGTTCCGTGGTCTAGGCGAGGAAGGGCTGTTGATGTTGGAGGATGCCGGCCGCCGGGTCGGCCTTCCCACGGTCACCCAAGTTCTGGAACCTGCCGATGTCGGTGCTGCTGTCGCACACGTCGACATGCTGGAGATCCACTCTGGCTCGATGCAGAACTTCGAGTTGCTCAAGGAAGCAGGCAAGGCCGACATTCCTGTGCTGCTTCGCCGGGCCCCGTCGGCGACGATCGACGAGGTCTTGTGGTCGGCTGAATACCTGTTGGCCGAGGGCAATCCTCAGGTCGTGCTCGTCGAGCGGGGGATACGGACCTTCGGTTCGTCGCATCGTGACACGCTCGACATCTCCTCGGTTGTGGATCTCAAAGAGGTGTCTCATTTGCCGGTGCTCGTCGATCCCTCCCATGCGTCCGGCGGTGCCAACCGGGTTCCTCCACTGGCCCTCGCCGCTCAAGGCGTGGGCGCCGACGGGTTGATCATCGAGGTCCATCCCCGACCCGAAGAGGCCCGATCCGAAGGTCCGCTCCAACTCGACATCGCCGAGTTCAAAGCGCTGATGTTTTCACTGGGCGTCAACCGGATGCGTGGACACATAGACCTTCTGGATCGGGAGATCGTTCGCTTGCTGGCGCGTCGCCAAGAGCTGGCCACCGAGATCGGGAAGGTGAAGGCGGTCCAGGGCTTGCCGATCCGGGCCCGAAGCCGCGAAGGCGAGTTGCTGGCAATCATCCGTGAGGAGGCCGAGATCCGTGGGCTGAGGCCCGAACATGCCGAGGAGCTCTTCCAACTCGTTCTCGAAGAATCCCGGAGGATCCAGGAAGAGATGCGCCGTTAGAGCGAGTCTCTCCAAGCCAGCCAGTCGGCAACCGGAGCCAGGTCGTACATGGGGCCACCGAACCCGAGAGTGATCTGGGTGGCACCGGCTTCGACCATCGTGTCTCCGATCTCGAC
>JBFJTO010000078.1:0-6874 GCA_041625295.1 Acidimicrobiia bacterium
GCTCGACCCCGTTCATGCCCCATGGCACGCGGCCGGCCGGACCTGGGATCTGGCCACCGCCAAGACGATCTCCTACGCCCCCAACCTGTCGGCCACACGGGCTTCGGTTCGCGAAGGATTCGATGACGCGCTTCTCCTCGGTGACGACGGGACGGTTCTCGAGGGTCCGACCTTCTGTGTCGGATGGATTCGGGCGGGCGTGCTCGAGACCCCATCTCTCGATCTCCTGATTCTTCCCTCGATAACCAGGGCCAAGGTTCTCGGCCTGGCAAAGGATCTCGACATCGAAGTGTCCGAAGGCCGCTATCCGATCTCTCGAGCTATGGAAGCCGATGAGATCATGGCCATCTCGACCACGAAGGAGGTCACCCCCGTCACGGCCGTGGGCGATCGAGACTTCGCTCCGGGTCCGATAACCCGCCAATTGCATGTCGCGTTTACGGCGATGGTCGATCTGGCCACCTATCGGCGTGGGTCATGGCAATCCCCGGATCCAGCGGTACCCTGAAGCCATGATCAAGAAGGCAGCTGTTGTGCTCCTCATCCTGGTGGCTGCATGCAGTCGGTCGGTCGAACCCGAACCGGTGACCACCCTCAGCCTTCCCGTGACGACACAGGCGACGACGACCACCATGGCTACGGCCACCGAGACGACGGCCTCCAACGACGACATCGCCGAATACGAGATCGTCGTCCGAAGCGACACCGACGCCGGACCCGAGGTGTGGGTGGTCGTTCCCCCCGGCAACTACTCCGACATCGATCTCGAAGGACTGATCGTCAGACTGGTCGAAGCCGAGGACGGCCTCTACGAAGCCCACGTCTTCGATGACCCCGATGCGCTGGTTGCGGCTCGAATCGATCCTGCAGATCGCACCCCCGAAGAGCAGGCGCTCGTCGACGGTCACTATCTGGTCAGCCTTCTCGAAGGCTCCGTCGTCAGGTTCCAGGGGCCTTTCGCCCACCTTGGCGAGTACGTCTTCGGTTCCTGAGCCCGGACGTCAGAGCAGGGCGGTGGCCACCGCCAGAAAGCCCCCGAACCCGATCAGGTCGGAGATGGTGGTTGTGAATAGTGAAGAGGCCACCGCGGGATCGAGGCCGAGCCTCCTCATGAGGAGTGGCACACCCGATCCGGCCAGACCGGCGATGGTCAGGTTGGCGAACGCGGCGATGGTCATCACAAACCCGATGTGTACCGCCTGCTCGCCTCCCAGCAGGGCTTGCATGGTCATGCCCAGGACTCCGGAGAGAAGGCCGACGATCACGCCGTTGACGGCGCCGATGATCATCTCCCGCTTCAACACACGTTTGGTGAGGGAGGGGGGAATCGAATCGACGGCGATGCCCCTGATCACAACCGCCAGGCTCTGGGCACCCGCGTCGCCACCCACCCTGGCTACGAGGGGCATGAGGGCGGCCAGCACCGTGAACGAGTTGAGCACACTCTCGAATCGGCTGATCACGATCACGACCGAGAAGGACAGGAAGACGTCGAGCACGATCCAGGGCAGGCGGGCTCTAAGCGACTTCTTGACTGGACTGTGAACGCTCTCCGCCGAGCCGGCCCCCATGGCGAGTGCGAAGTCCTCCGACGCTTCCTGACGGATGGCTTCGATGATCTCGTCGGCGGCGACCATCCCCTGGAGTACGCCCCCGAAATCCACCACGGGAACACCCACCAAGTTGTATCGCTGCACGAGTTCGGCAATCTCCTCACGGTCGGTCGAGGTGTGGACCTTGACCGGGTCCGTGACCATCACCTCGTCGAGACCCCTCCCCGGGCGTGAGAACACCAGATCTCTGAAGGAGATCACGCCGAGCAGCCGGCGCTGATCGTCGACGACGTACACGTAGGCGAGGTGTTCGAGTTCCTCCTGAAGATGGCGGATTCGCTCGATCGCCTCGCCGACGGTCATCCCCACGGGCAGGGCCGCCACGTCCGTGGTCATCAACCCACCGGCGGAGTCCGGGGCGTAGGCGAGCAGTTGGCGCACCTCGGACTCGGTGTCCATCCTGGTGAGCAGTTCTTCGATCCGGTCCGCATCGTCGACAGCGGCGAGGACGTCGGCTGCATCCTCGGGTTCCATCTCGGTGAGGAGTCCCGCGGCATCGTCGGCTGACATTCCCGAGAGAATCTCGGCGGCAAGCTCGTCTCGCAGTTCTTCGAGAACCTCAGCGGCGTCGTCGGCGTCGAGGTCGGTGAGCAGCTCACCCGCGGCGGCTCCGCCGATGGCTTCGAGAATGTCGGCGGCCTCGCCCGGTGTGGCCTCCACCAGGGCACTCCACTCCTCGGAATGCCCCTCGAGGTAATCCTCGACCTGTTCAGGTGTTTTACGCGCGCTGAGACGAAGAGTGCGGGCGAGGTCGCGGGGTTTCAGCAACGTGAATCGCAAATTGGGGTCCTGGCTGAGGCCCGGTCAGGCTAATCGGGGCTCAGCTCCGGTAAGGCTCTATCGACTTGACGGTGAGGGCGAAAGTCCCGCCAGGAGCCTCGTATGAGACAGTGTCTCCGACCCGGGAGCCCATGAGCGCCTGGCCAACCGGGCTCGAGGGCGAGGCCAGAAGGACCCCGGGCTGCTTGTTCTCGGGGGGAGCTACGAAGAATTTCAGGGAGTCGCCGTCCCCGTCGACGACGGTCACCAGCGAGCCGATGACCACGGTGTCGCTGTGCTTGGCCTCACCCACCTCGGCAACGGAGAGTGTGTGTTCGAGCTGGCGGATACGAGCTTCCATGAGCCCCTGTTCGTTCTTGGCTGCGTCGTAATCGGCGTTTTCACGGATGTCACCGTGGCTACGGGCTTCGGCGATGCGCTCCTCTATCTCGGCACGGCCGTCGGTCTTGAGTTGCTCGAGCTCGGAGCGAAGTTTCTCGAAGGCTTCGGGTGTCAGAAACATCGAATCAGGCCTGTGTGAGGTCCTTGGAAAAAGGGAAACCGGCGGGGCCGGCACCGGGATGATACCGCGAAATTGGCTGCACAGGACTCGTTTCGCGCCGGAATCACTACCGTGCCGCCGGTGACGAGACTCACCAAGTACAGCCACGGCGCCGGTTGAGCATGCAAGCTCGGCCCTGCCGAGTTGGCGCAGGTTCTGCGCCCCTTGCGTGATCATCCTGCGGCGACGCACCCCAACATGGTGGTGGGAACCTCGACATCCGACGATGCCGGGGTGTTTCGGCTCGCGTCTGGAGATCTGATCGCACAGACGGTGGACTTCTTCACTCCGATCGTCGACGACCCCTACGACTGGGGGCGGATCGCCGCGGCCAACGCGCTGTCGGACATCTACGCAATGGGTGGGCGACCGATCACCGCTCTCCAGCTGGTGGGCTGGCCCCGCGATGAGCTGTCGTTCGATCTCCTCGGGGAGGTGACACGGGGCGGTCTCGACGTCATGGCCGAAGCCGGATGCACGGTGATCGGCGGGCATTCGATCGACGACGCCGAACCGAAGTACGGATTCGCCGTGACCGGGCTCATCGACCATCTGGTGACCAACTCGGGGGCCCGCCCGGGGGATCGCCTCATCCTCACCAAGCCGATCGGCACCGGGATCATCGCTACCGCCATCAAGCGAGGCATGTGCCCGGAGGCTGTTGCCACCGGCGCGGTTGCCGCGATGGCGGCTCTCAACCGGACCGCGGCATCCTTGATGGCCCCGGTGGCTCACGCCGCCACCGACGTGACCGGGTTCGGGCTGCTCGGGCATCTCGCCGAGATCCTGGCCGGGTCGGGTGTGGGCGCAATCGTGGAAACAGCCGCGGTGCCCATTCTCGAGGGTGCCGTCGATCTTCTCGAAAAGGGGGCATATCCGGGTGGATCGAAGCGCAACCTCGAGGCGGTCGAGAAGATCGTGACCGGTGATACCTTCAGGATGCGTCTTCTCGCCGATGCTCAGACCTCGGGTGGCCTGCTGATTTCCGTCGAATCCGCTGAGGCCTCCGCGCTCCTCGAGGCTCTCCACTCTGCAGGGGTCCACGATGCCGCCGATATCGGCGAGATCGTTGCCGGGAGCGGCATCACGCTTCGCTGAGCGCGACAACTACCGTTTGCGGGTGAGCGAAAACCTGTCTCCCGACGCGAGGCTCCAGCAGCTGGCATCGGGTTTGTCCATCCCCACCACCCAGCGTCACATTTTCCTGTGCGCCCAGCAGAGCACCCCGCAATGTTCCAGCTACGAGGGCTCGGCCGAAGTCTGGCGCTACCTGAAGCGGCGCCTCAAGCAGCTAGATCTCACGAGCGCGCCACCCGAATGGCATGCCGACCCTGATGCGCCGGCTACCCGGGTCGAACCGGGAGGGGGATCGGTGCTGCGATCCAAAGTGGACTGTCTGAGGATCTGCGAGCAGGGTCCGATCGCGGTCGTATACCCCGAAGGTGTCTGGTACCGCGGCGTCACCGTGGATGTCATGGAGCGGATAATCACCGAGCATCTCGTCGGCGGAGTGCCGGTGGCCGAGTACGCATTTGCGGTCACGGGCGGCGGGGCGTGATGAGCTGGATGCGAAGGACCATGGGCGTCCTGATCGGTTGGAGGCTGTTTGGTCCCGCCTTCAGGCCGATGTTCGATCCCGGACAGGAGCATCCCTGGAGAGTCCCCGGTCGGTCCCTGTTTGTGGGTGATCGCGAGTTCTTCGTGCGCCAGGTGGGCAGCGGGCCCGACGTGGTCTTGATCCACGGTCTGGCCGGATCCTCGCTGGCCGAGTGGTACCGAATCGGGCCGCTCCTACAGGACTCCTATCGGCTGACGCTCATCGACCACCGCAACCACGGCATGGCTGCCAAATCGCTTGATCGGTTCGAGATCGAGGATGTCGCCGACGACGTCGCCGCCGTCATGGATGCGATCGGTGTCACGCGGGCGCACGTGGTCGGTTACTCCATGGGAGGGGCCATCGCCCAGGCTCTGGCCAGACGCCACCGCCACAGGGTGGGTCGTCTGGTGCTGATTGCCACGTTCTCGAAGCATCCCGACACAGGGCGAACCGGCCGGACTCTAGGCGTGTGGATGATCCGGGCATTCGAGCGACTCACGGGTGTCGGCACCCCGGAGGTGCGGTACTCATACCTCGTGAAGACCGGGGCGGTGGAGCGGCGCCATGCCCGCTGGATGTGGGATGAGACCCATCGACGCGACCCGGAGGCGGGTCCCCAGGCGAGCCTGGCGACTTTCAGGTTCGACTCCAGCGACTGGGTGGGATCACTGGTTCACCCGACTCTGGTGATCATCCCGACCAACGACATGCTGGTGCCGCCTGCATGGCAGTACGCATTGGCGGCAGCCATCCAGAATGCTGTGGTGCTCGAGGTCGCCGATGCCGGCCACGAGGTGCCCTGGACACATCCCCAGGAACTCGTCAAGGGTGTGATCGAGTTCTTGGCCGATGGGGTCTAGGCGTTGTCGAGCATCATCTTGACGACGAACCCGATCAGGCCGACCACGAGTATGAACATCAGGAACTTCTTCATGGTCCGGATCCTACGTGGACAGCTGCGATAGCGAGGCACCCGGTCTAGCTGTTTTCCGTGCGGTCCCGTCATGGGACTCACAAACCGGACCCGGAACGGCCCACCCCTGGCCGGGCGCGGCAGCTATCCTCGCCGAAGGATGACTGATCTTCTGGCTGCGGCTGCCGAGCTGTTGAACGCGCCCTCCGATCTGGTGCAGCGTTCTGCCGCCGCGCGTGCCAAAGCGCATGGATCCAGCGTGGATGACGTTCTCTCGGCGTGGACCGGTGGCGCGCCCGTGGCCGCGGCAGCGCCAGCATCACCTCCTCCAGCGTCTGTGCCTCAGGCTCCGGTCGTACCTGCGTCCGCCGTAGAGCCCCAACCGGCACCAGCGGCAGTGGCTGTCGCCGATCCTGTTGAAGTGCCACCTGTTGAGACCCGCGCCGAACCTGAGATCGAGTACGAACCGGTTCCACTGCGTGAGCGGATCAAGGTCGGCAGCAAGGCCGGGGCTCTCATGGGCGCCGTGATGGCCTTATTCACGATCGTCTTCTCGATTCAATGGTTGTTGCCGCACGCTTCGGTCGTCGGTGAGACCGGTGCCTTCTCGGCGGCCGTGGAGGTGGTCCCGGGTTGGTTGGCATTAGCGGCGGCCCTGTTGGGCGCGGCGTCCGGTGTGTTGGTTGCGGGAATGTCGCGGATGATCACCGGCTGGAGAGGCCCCGGTTGGCGGCTGAGCGGCAGCGGCCGGGGAGCTCTCGTTGGCGGCGGCGTGCTCGGTGCTCTGTTCGGTCTGCTTCTGGCTGCACTGCTGGCCGGCATTTCCGAGCCGGTGGGTGAGAGTTTGGGATCGATCCACCTTGCGCCGGCGCTGGCATGGACGATCGCCATCTGGTCGGCGGCGGGGTGGGGAGTCGGCCTCCTCGTCCAGGCGCTGGGCACTCCTTATGCGATCACCAGCGAGGAGGCCCACGCAGCCCACGAGGTGCGTTCCCGGCTTGGCTCGGCCTACGGAATCCCGGTGACGGCGATTCTGGCGATAGCGCTGCTGGCCGGTCCGGCAGCCTATGTGTTCTTGTCGTTCCCCTCGTGGGCACCGGTCATGGGAATGTTCATCGCCGCCAGCATCCTCGGCTTCGCCGGTCTGGCGGCTTCCCGGCCGGGAATGAAGATCAGTGCCGGCGAGTTTCTCATCGCCTCGGCCGGTATCGCGGTGATCGTGGTGATCGTTGCCGCCATCCTGACCGCTCAGGGGCGGGGGCACTCCGAAGAACCATCTCAGACCGAGACCAGAGCGGCCGTTGTAGCTTTGGTCTGACCGTGCGCCGCATCTCCGTCGTCGGCGTCAGCGGCTCGGGCAAGACCAGGGTGTCTCGCCAGTTGGCATCCGGGTTGGCGATACCCCACCTCGAACTCGACTCCATCTA
>JBFJTO010000079.1:0-6741 GCA_041625295.1 Acidimicrobiia bacterium
ATGCCTTTGCCTGCTCGAATCACCCAGGGAACTCCCGCCCACCGCCACGAGTCGATCTCGAGTCTCACGGCGGCGAAAGTCTCGGTCTCGGAGTCCGCGGCGACATCTTTCTCATCGCGATACCCCGAGTACTGCCCCCGCACCACATTGTCGGGTTCCAGGGCACGGATCGCCTTGAGCACCTTGGCGCGTTCATCGCGGAGCGCATCCGGGTGGTCGGAGACCGGTGGTTCCATCGCCAGCAGGGATACGACCTGCAGGAGGTGGTTCTGGACCACGTCGCGGATAGCGCCCACGGATTCGTAGAACCGTCCCCGGGTGCCAACGCCAAAATCCTCGGCCATGGTGATCTGGACGTTGCTCACGTAATACCTATTCCATATCGGTTCGAGCACCGTGTTGGAGAATCGGAAGATCATCAGATTCTGGACCGCTTCCTTTCCCAGGAAGTGGTCGATCCGAAATACCCGCTCTTCGGGAAAATGGCGGTGCACGATTTCGTTGAGTTCGGCAGCCGACGCGGTGTCACGACCAAAAGGCTTCTCGAGAACAACCCGCCCGAGCCGGTTGAGTCCCGCACTTGCCAATCCGGTGACCACATCGTCGAAGAGGCTGGGGGGAATGGCCAGATAGAACACGGGACGCCGGCTGTCACCCATGCGAGCTGCGATCTTCGGGTATAGCTCGGAGTCTTGATAATCCCCGGCGATGTAGCAGAGATTGGCCGCCAATCTCGCGAAGACGTCTTCGTCGATTGTTTCACCAGCCTCGACAAGAGCCGCCCGGGCACGGGATCGCAGCTCGTCGTCATCCCAATCGCTCGATGCGACCCCGATCACCGGCATATCGAGGTGGCCCGCCGCAGCCAGGTCATAGAGCGCCTCGAAGAGCATCTTGCGGGCTAGATCCCCGCTTATCCCGAATAGGACGAGCGCGTCGGCGTTCTCGTTCATGACCCTTCCTTCTTCTCATGGTGCCCGCCGAACTGCTGACGCATCGCCGAAAGCAACTGGTTGGCGAAGTCGTCCCTTCCCCTGCTGTCGAAGCGACCGAAGAGCGCCGCGGACAGCACGGGAGCCGGGACACCTTCCTCGACGGCGCTGAGCACGGTCCATCGCCCCTCACCCGAGTCAGAAACCCTTCCCGAGAACTCGTCCAGTTCGGGACTCTCCTTGAGAGCTGCCGCAGTCAGATCGAGAAGCCACGAAGAAATGACGCTCCCACGCCGCCACACCTCGGCCACAGCAGGAATATCAAGCGTGTACTGGTAGTGGTCGGGTACGCGCAGAGGGGCGGTCTCGGCGTCGCGGCTCATGTCGGTTCGGCCGATGTCGGCGTGTTTGAGAATATTGAGACCCTCCGCGTAGGCAGCCATCAGCCCATATTCGATGCCGTTGTGGACCATTTTCACGAAGTGGCCGGAGCCGGTGGGTCCGCAATGCAGATAACCGTGCTCGGCCGTACCAGCCTCGCCGGTGTGTCCGGGGGTTCGAGACGCAGCTTCGACGCCTGGAGCGAGAGTTTGAAAGATGGGGTCTAGGTGAGCGACCGCGGCGTCGGGTCCACCGATCATCAAACAGAATCCTCGCTCCAATCCGAAGACCCCGCCACTTGTTCCCACATCGAGGAGGTGAATGTCCCGCTCGGCGAGTGCCCGGGCGCGGTGACGATCATCCTGATAGAAGGAGTTGCCACCGTCGATCACAATGTCGCCCCTGTCGAGATGGGGGGCGAGTTGGTCGATAACGCCACCTGTGATGGCGGCAGGAACCATCACCCACACCGCTCGCGGCGCAGGTAGCGCGGCCACGAGCGCTTCGAGATCGCCGACACCGACAGCACCGTCCGCCTCGAGACTCGCCACCGCATCGTCATGTACGTCAAACGCCACCACACGGTGCCCAGCCGCGAGAAGTCTGCGAGCCAGGCTCGCCCCCATTCGTCCCAGCCCGATCATTCCGATATCCACGCGAATCCTTTCAGCAGAGTCAAGATTCCAGCAGCAAGGTTCGGCTATGTCTTGTCATTGACGGAACTCCGACATGTTCCAAAGCCGCCGGAGCCCGCCGAGGTTCGTCAGCACATGAAAACTCGAAGATGGTTTCCCCCATTGGCGTTCGCAGTTCTGTGGGTGGCGGTCGCTGCCATCAGGCCAAACACAACATTTCATTTGGCGCCGCTGATCGTGGCGGCGGCAGCAGCCCTCGGTGGCAGAGAGGGACGGGTTCGATGGGCGGCAGCAGCAACCGCCGTGGCTGTGGCCATCGCATTGTCGATGTCTCGACTCGGCCTGCTCGAGGGGCCATCCCTGCAGCCCTTCGATGGTGCCCTTTCCGAGGCGATCACCGCTGCGATCGTGGGTGGCATCCTGGCCATTGTCGTGTCAACGGGGGTCGGGCCCGACCCTGTCGACATTTGAGCGGTTTGCCCGACGGCTCCCAGCGGCAATGAGTGACCTTTGACCGCATCGCGACCGGAAGGTTCCTAGCATCCGAACGTTCGTTTGCGAGTTAGGAGCGGTATGCACACTGGAAGATTGTTCGCCTTGACGGGAGTGATCATCGGGATCATCGGTCTCTTCATGAAGGCGCTCCGCACAGGCGGGGAAGGCATTCTTGGTGCGCTCCATGCGGCCAACCCCGACATTCCCGCGGCCATACCGACCATCTGGGGTGGGATGGACACCTGGGCGCAGGTCGTCTTGGCGATCTTGATCATCGAGGTCGTGGGTCTCGCTTTCAGAGGCGCACGGGCCTCGATGATGGACCGGAAGTCGTCGATCATCACCGCCTTCACCGGGTTGGCAATGCTGGCTTATGTGTTGATCAAGCTGTTCGATGCCAGAGACCAGGCCTCCGGTCTCCAGGCAGCCTTCGCCCAGGCCGCCGGTGCAGGTGCCATCCCACAGGCCTACACGGTGTCGGCCGGGATCGGATTCTTCGTGCTGGGCGTTGGAACTGTGCTTGTGATTGCCGGCGGTTTCGGGGGTATGCGCAAACCGGCCTGATCTCGGTCCGGATCGATTCCCGATCGATGGGCACTCACGTCGGATGCGAGTTCGGAGAAATCTGGGTCGATCTCGAACGGATAACCATCCCACCAGCCATCCCGGTCGGGTACGAAGCGGCGCACCGGAGCGTTCATCTCTCGCAGGGCAATTCGCTTCATATTCTGCTCCAGGGCTCGAAACGCAACGATGTCGATCTCCCCGGGGGGAATCGGATCGAGAATCGTCATGGCAACTGGTTGCCCGAACCGCAGAGTGGACGTGAACGGGTATTCCCATACCCGATGGCTCCCTGCAATGACCACCGGGAGTATGGGGCGGCCGAGCCGTTGGGCGAGCTTGAACGCGCCCTTGTGGAACCCGACCTCGACGCCGAGGATCGATCCCTGGGGGAACACAACCAGACTGTGATCCTCTGAGAACACGTTGGAACAGTCGGCATAGAACCTCCGCAGTCCAGAGAGAGTCGGATTGATTTCGATCTCAGGGTGGCCCCCCGCGATCAAGCAGCGGCCCAAGGCCGGCCAGTCGAACAGCTCGCTCCTGACGATGAACCGCAGGTCGATTGGCAGATGCATGAGAGCGAGAGCGTCGGCAAACCCCTCATGCAGCGGCACGACGACATACCGCTCCGCCGGGTCTATTCGATCGAGGCCATCGACTTCCAGCCGCATGTTCACGAGCCGCCCCACCAACCGTCCCAAACGCCTCTCGTGGCGAGCGCTCCACGTCGGAGAAACCGTTGCGATGATCGAGCCGACGTTGATCGCAGCCAGCGTCGTGTAGGCGCGTACCTTCCCCCACAGAGTTGGTGTGAGAAATCGGGGATTGCCGGTCGTGCGCTGTCGTGGCGTCATGTCGACCGGAACACGGGAGCGCGTCGAGGGGTTGTGTATCAACGTATCCCCGTTGTTCGGGTGACCGCGGAGTTGGGATTCATGACCCAGTTGCTTCTTCCATCCGATGATCGTGCAGTCTTCATCCAGCTGATCGTCGTGGTAACGGTTGCCGTCGCCGCGTGGGTGGCATCGAAGCGCCGTCGTGAATGGCGACTCGTCACTGTGGGCTCGCTCCTTCTCGCCATCGCGGCGATGGCGTTGCGGGCCGTTCACTGACCTACCTATTCGACAACGCCGTTGTGGGAGGGGTATTCCCGGGTAGGACCTCAGCCTGGGATCACAGGATGATGCAATTGCGCCACAAAACTGAGCCCGGTACCCCGCTCATCTGGGTGTCGACTCTGGCAACCTTGTCATGCTCTCCGGCTGCGTGGTCAGAGCCCATCCCCCAGATTGGGCAATCCCCTCGGGCCCGGCGGTGCGGAAGCGCATGAAAGGGAACCCCCGCTGGACTCGGACCACCTCCAGCGGGGGTTCTTGAATGAGTCGACGGGAGTGGCAGAGCTCGGCAGAGGTTCCCGGGGCGAAACAGGACGACGGACCACGCCGGGAGTTCACGCGCTTCGCTTTTTCCTCAACCACACCCCTACGCCTGCTGGATGCATCGTGTCCTCGACCGCCGAAACCCACTCCTTGGCGAGATCCGCCACGTCGACCTTGTTGCGAAGCTTTGCCGAAAACTGCTCGACAACCCTCTCGGCATCGTACGGGGTTCGATAGAAGCGCCGGTCGACGCCGCGAAGAATTCGCCGGCGCAACGGATTGAAGAGGGCGGCCACCGCGAGCGTTGAGCCGGCGACAAACAACGACGAGTCGCCGGAGAACTGAGACGGCAACCAAACGGCGCCCAGGGCGTACGCGAGTCCAAGCAGAGCCACTACCAACCCGTAGCCAACGGTGCGCGAAATCACCCGGTCGAGCTCGAAGAGCCGGAACCTGAGCACCGCCACCAGGATCGAGACCGGGAAACCGACGGTGATGAGACTGGTGGTGACGCTTGCCAACCATTCACTCTGCGGAACCAGAGAACCCACGACGGAGTTGACGAGAACCCCGAATCCGAGCACGAGGAAGGGAAGTCCGATCTGGCGTCGCCTGACGGGGGATCCGCGCACCCATCTGACCAGCAAACCCACGGCTGTGACGACAGCCAGGATCAAGAGCCCCAGCGAGTCCTGACTGGGCGCGACATGGGGGATCAACAAGATCGAGGCGATGGCCGCGAGTTGGGCACCCATCCAGAGTCTGGTGAGATACCGGCCGGTCGGGAACACAAGCAAGGCAACCATGAACGTGATGATGCCGACGCCGAAGAGGTTGTCGCCCAGGCTCTCGGTCCCCAGCTCGAAGAAGGCGACTCCCCAACCAAGTCCCCCGGTACCCACCATCAGGAGCCAGCCAAACGAATTGCCGCGAACCCTCAGGGCCAAGACCAGTCCCACGGTCGCCAAGCCCCAGGTCGAGAAACCCCAATAGATGTCCGAGGGCGTGGCATAGGGCGGCGAATCCCACACCGCTCCCATCGCCATGCCGCCGATGCAGAGCAGGAACAACGCGACCGTGGAGGGAACGCGAACGCGCGCCGGCCGTGTTGTCATCGGTCCAGCCGAGCTCGGAACATGGCCGAATCCTCGCGTCCTGACGTTACGGCATCGTTACGGCCACCGTACGCACTTCGTCTTCCACAGCGTCACCACGCCCCGCCGGTGTGGCCGCTGGTTGTCCTAGACCTAACCCTCGACTGTGAACGCTGCGTTCATGCCGGCGGCGTAGTGGCCCTCGACGTTGCACATCACGATATACTTTCCCGGTTCGAGGTTGAGTGACAACACCCCGGTATCGCCGGCTTCGAGGTCCTCGATCTCACCCATGACAGTGACTCCGGGTGTGCCGTGCTCGTCGGCTGTTTGGCCGTCTGCCGCCATGGGAATCCCATCAGGCGCAATATCGGTCTTCAACACGACGAACTCGTGAACGATCGAACCGGTGTTGGCGACGTTGAAGGTCACATCACCGGCAGCCAAGGTCTTCTCGCTCAGCGAAATCGAAAACTCATTCAGTGTCGCATCGGAACTCGTGGCAGCTGCCCCGCCTCCGCATGCTCCGGCGACGAGGGCCACCAGGCCGACCAACACAACGAACTTCCTCGAATTCATGTGACGTCCCTTTCACACGAGGACCGGGACGTGACGCCCAAGCCCAACCTCCCATGACTCAACAAGCGTACGTGGACGGATCAAACAGACGTCCCGTGAAACGGAAATTTGTCAGCAGTCACTTCGAGTGACGGGGAGGTCTACAGGCCCACCAGGTCTTGGCTGACCTGATATAGACGAGCCGCGATGGCGTCGTCCTCGCCCTGGGAGTTGGGCGAGTGCATCGGCCAGCCGCCCCTTCGGTAGGCCCGTTCCGTGTATGACCCTTTTTGGCTGAAGTACGCGCCACTGTGATCGGCGGCATCGTCGGACAACAAGCAATGCAGGGTTGTCTGGGCACCATCTTCTGCGTTGATCATGTCGAGGACGCTGGCAAACGGACGCAGAAACATGTCCTGCACCCAAACCGGAACCGTGTTGGCGACGAGGTTGGTGCGCACCCAGCCCGGGTGCACGCTATAGGCGGTGACACCTGTGCCGTCGAGGCGGTTGGCCAGTTCACGGGCGTGAAGCACGTTGGCGAGTTTGGACTGGGCGTACGCCTTCCATCCGTTGTACTTCCGGAATTCGAATTGCAGGTCGTTGAAGTCGATTTCGCCTACCCGCCCCATCGCTTTGACGTGGTAGGCGCTCGAAACGGCCACGATTCGCGACGGGGCGCTTCGTTTGATGAGATCCA
>JBFJTO010000080.1:0-6728 GCA_041625295.1 Acidimicrobiia bacterium
CGCCGAATCACGGATCAGATCCAAGAGCGACATCCGCAGAGTATGGCCAAACGGCTCAAGAAAAGGCGCAAAAACGCCGACAGTGGTCATATGCCCACACCGCGTATTTTGGTTGCCGATGATTCCCGGGCTGTGTCGTTGCTCATCGAGCGATCACTGCAATCGATGGGATGGCAGACCGTGGCCGTGAACGACGGCATGCGGGCTCTGCTCGAGGGGCTAACCGGCACCTACGACCTCGCTTTTCTCGACCACTACATGCCAGTCCTCCTGGGCGTGGAGATCCTCGAGCGATGGCAAGATGCCGGACTCGGACTTCCCACGATCATCCTCTCGGGACTCGACGACAATGACATGGTCGTTCGCTGTCTCGAACTAGGTGCCGTCGACTTCCTGCGCAAGCCTTTCAGCACCGACGATCTTCAGAAGCGCGCCAAAGAACATCTCGCCGAGACCGTCCCGGCCGCCCACTGATCAGGGTCGCACGACCAGTACGCCGCTCCGAATCAACCTCATCAGCAACGGAGCCAGGGTGTCGATCGGATAACCACTGGCCTCTGTCGCGTCTCCGATCGTGTACCCCGCCTCGAGCAAGGCAGTGACGACGATTTCGGGTTCTGATAGACGCACCACACCCAACGGAGTCGCCAGCTCTGCCGGACCGCGCCAACTGGTGTCCGCGGCGAGCTCCAGAGTCCGTTTCATAACTGCCCCCAAGCTTCCCGAGCGAAGTAACCGCTGGCCCGCCAGGCCTCGCATGAGCTGGGTACTGATCTGATTCCCATGGTCGGGAACGAAGTCTGTGGCATGAACCGACGACGCGCCCTCAGCTTGTCTTTCGAGCACGATTATCCCCGAGGTCACCGACTCGGCCCCGAGCAGACCCAGGTACTCGCTCCACCCACTGCGCAGTTCGGCCTCATTTGGCGGGACCTGGGGGACCTCCATCCATTGATCGACATACTCGCCCGCCCGCTTGTTTGCGTAGCTGAGAACCCAACCGGAGCAACCAGTCTCTGCGATCCACCTTCTTGGAGCGTCCCAGCTTCGTGTGGGCCCATCGAGCCACTCGACGAGCACAACCGCCACACCACCGACGGCAAGGGAGGCCCCGGCGCCCATCACGCACTGCCGACTGACGTCGTCGCCGGGGAGCCCGGAGTCACGGAAGAGGAAATCACTGTATGGGGAGATCACATAGGGCGGATTGGCAACGATCAGATCGAACTCTTCGCCGTCGAGGGCTCCAAAGAGGTCGCTCCGCCTGTATTCGACGTTTTCGATTCCATTCAAGACCGCGTTCATGCGGGTGGCCGCGATGGCTCTGCCGTTCAGGTCGACCGCGAGAACCGACGAAGCGTGTTCGGCCATCGTCAGCGCGAGAACACCGTTGCCGCAGCCCATGTCGAGTGCATTGCTCACATCTCGCCTTGGAATACAAGCTGCGGCGATCCGAGTCGACCAGGTCATACCTAACACGTGGTCGAGTTGGTAGGGGCGATCCCTTCGATCCGACGCGAGCAGCAAATCTCGGAAGAACTCATACTGAAGTGTCGTCTCGACGAGGCCGTCCGACCGTCGTTTCAGAATCCCCGAGTCGAAGAATCGGCCCAGTGGGCCCAGGTGTTCTCCCAGAGCACCTGGGGTTACCGGATTCCCGGAACCGAATGTGAGCCGCAGAATCTCAGAGCGGACGCCCTTCAACACGGAGCCGAGTTCTCGAACGGTTGAGACCGTCGTCTCGTTCGCCAACCTCAGTCGCCGTCGGTCTCGTCCAGGAGATCGAGCACATCAGCCTCTTCCGGGTCGGTCCCGTTGGCATCCGGATCAGACGACAACCCGGAAGCTTGTGGAGCCGGGATTGCTTTCTCGCCCTCCTCGACCTTCCACGTGTACTCGATGTTTCCCTTCTTCTTGCCCGCCGAATCATCGACTGGCTGCACGGGAGCATCCAACAACGCACCGTCTTGAACCGCTTTCTCGCCCTCCTCGACTTTCCAGGTGTATTCGATGTTCCCCTTCTTCTTGCCCGCCGAGTCATCGCTGGTGGCGCCGGCCCCCGTTTCAAACTTCGGAAACGTGGCGCCCGACGTTGCTTCGGTTTCGACCTTCGGGATGACCTCACCCATCGTTGGCCCATCATCCGGCCGTGTAAAGACCCCGTCGTCGTGGCTTTCTGCAGTGTCGGTCGTGTCCGACACGGTTCTCCCGGCGTCGTCGTAGGACCCGGAATGGGCCGCGTACCCGGTGCCTCCGAGCTCCAGCTTCTCTGGCTTGTCATCAGGCATGCGGCGCGGATCGGCGCCTGAACCGATCCCCCCCACATCGTCATCTGGCCCGATGCCATCACTGTTCTTTGCTCTCGAGTCGGCCCCAAAAGTGGGCACCATGACGCGTTCACCTCTCCGGCGAAGGAGCCACCACGCCACCGCCCCGACCCCGAGAACCCACGGAATCCAGCCCAGATAGCCTCCCCCACCCGGATCAGGACCCCCGGAAGGAGGGTCGTCGCCCGACCCCGGGACGACGCCAACCGCAACAGTCGTTGTAGTGGCCGGCACCGTGCTGGTTGGCGACGTCGCCGGGATTGTCGTCGCAGGGGGCTCCGTCGTCGTGACAGAAACCGTGGTGGTCGTATCCGGAGAACTTGTCGTAGTGACAGGGGCCGTCGTCGTGGTCGCCGGAGAACTTGTCGTCGTGACAGGAACCGTCGTGGTGGTTGGCGGTGTGGTGGTTGTCGTCGTTGTCGTGGTGGTTGTTGTGGTTGTCGTTGTCGGCGGCGCAGTGATCGTGAAGTACGAGGTAGCCGTGATGCCACAAGCACTTCCGGTAGCGTCCGCCTGGCATGCGACCACTGGAATGACGTCGCCCGGATTGCCAGTGATCGTCAGGATCATTGAGACTGTTCCGGCAGCAGTTGGGGTTGCGGAACCGACGGGTGTCCCGCCAACTGAAAAGGTCACGACCCCGAATCCCGAGAATTCGGTGCCGTTCGCAGCCACGTTGGCCGGACTCGATCCACTCGGCGGGTTAAGGCTCAATCCGGCTGCGTAGGCAGGGGCCACTGGACCCAACACCACGGCAACCACCACAAAGAGCGCCGCCAATATCCGCGCTGTCCCCAGAAATCCGGGTGACCGACCGTTCACGCCTCACCATCCGCCTCGACCTGCCAACCATACCGATGGGGCCCGGTTCGGGGCGGTTGAGATCAGGGTCGCACAACCGCATAGGCCACCGCATCGGCATTCACCGACCACTTGCGGTCGCCCGCCAACAGTCTCAACAGCGTGAGATCCACCTCCCGCGACAACCGAACCCTCACCGCAGTTCCATTCACGATCCATATGGAGGGAGGGACGGTCATTGCAGCCGCACCCGGCTGGGAGTCGATCGCCATCACTGCCCGGGCTTCGGCCGTCGCGGGGTCGAGCATCAACTCTCCAGTGGCGCGCCAATGAGCTTCGTCGATGGCCGCCACGGCTGCTGCAGCGGCCGCATCCGCCATGGAAGACAGCTCCCTGCGCACCTCGAGCGCTCGCCACAGGTCCAGGCCGATCCCACCGGCCGCGATGAGAGTCAAAGAAAGGCCGAGGAGCCAGAACGTCACCGAGCCGCGCTCGTTCATGGCATCGCTCGATATGGATCTGTGAACTCGGTGTGCGTTCCCGAAACCTGCACACCACCTATGTCACCCCAGGGACCGCTGAAGAGCGGAACATTGACCGCCACAGTGACCGTCACAGTGGCCGATCGGGCGAGCGGCATACACATCGAGGTCACGGTGCCCAAAGGTGCGAGGCCGCCGCCGCAGATTTCGGCCGAGACAGCAGATGACGGGATGCCGGAGTTGGCTGCCATGGTCTCGATCGCCACCTCGGCACCAGAATCCGACCCCCTGACCGCGATCTGGCGAGCCACTGCAGAAGAGGCGGTGTGTACGAACGAGCGAGCCTCGAGCCATGGACCGAACGACAGCACCATCAGCGCAGCCGGGAACAACAACACTGCCACTCCCAGAGCAAGTTCGATCCCTGCGGAGCCGCGTTCACAATTCGATCGCGGCACGCCCCTCCAAACTCAACGGTACATCCGGAACCAGCGGCAACCAGCCGGACAACCTTCCCGTCGCGTGGGCGACCATCCAGTCGCCATCGCGGGCACAACTCCATACGAGATCGTCGAAGAGAGAACCTCCCAGCAGGTCACCGACCATCCCGGCAACGCGCGCCGCGCAATCCGACTCGTCGGCCCCCGACAGCGCTCCCGCTCTTGCCCCTTCATCGAGGGCGCTCCTCACCACTCCCCGGCCGTACTGCATCACTGTCAGGTTGGCGAGGAGGACGAAGAAGATCAGAGCCAGACCTGCCGCCGCGACGTGTTCGATGGTCGCGAACCCGGCTTCGCTCTTCTCAGCCACTCCCGAGCAATGTGGTCTCGATCCAACCAACCACATTGAGACCGGCCGCCTGAAGTGCTCCCCAAATCGCCACCAAGGCGACGATTGCAAGGGCAGCATTCCCCATCAACTCGGCCGTGTTCATGCCTCTCTCATCCCGATGGCACCGCCGCAACCTCTCGGCGATCACCGACAATATCCAGGGCACTTGCCCCTCCTTTCTCATTGCCAACCCAGCACAAGACTTGGAAGCGGGGCTCCCACAAACAGCAACATGACGGGAGCGAGAATCGCGATCGTGGGCACCAGCATGGCGGCGCGGCGGCGGGTGGCGACCCGTCTCAGCGTCTCGCGCCTCGCCTCGCGGACATCCTCGGAGAGAGCCAGCAGCGCCCCGGCCAAATCGACTCCTCTCTCCTCGGCGATGGCCAGCAGCGAATAGGTGCGTGCGCATGCAGGTTCCGGGGTAGACGCGGCGATTCTTCGAAAAGCCTCCTGCGCTCCCAGACCCGACCGATGCAGCCGAAGCGCCTCGGCAAGCTCTCCAACCACCGGGCCGTTCCCCCGCCCAACCACTCGCTGAACGGCCTGGATCACTCCGCCTCCGGCACGGACTCTCATTGCCAGCAACTGGTTGATCGTGTAGATCTCTATCCGCATCCGGTCCCTGCGTTCGGTGATCGAGCGCTCGATGGCTGCTCTGTTACGGGTTGCTCCCACGACCGTCGCGGCCACCACCAGCACAAAACCTTTCTGGTTGACCATCCCGGTGACCACGACCAATCCGAGAGACCCTCCAATCCAGGTCGCGATGGATCGCAACTGTCCGACCCGAAACGCGCTGACCCGGGAGTCCTCGGCGAGGTCTTCGCCCCAACCGGCGTGGCGCAGCCGCAGGGCAAGCTCTGCTTGCGAATCCCGTCCGCCGATCCTCTCGATGGCCGCGGCCAGCATCGGCCCGAACACGGAGCCGAAAAACCCGGTCGGATGACTGCTGCTCTTCGGGGCCCCACCCGCGAACGGCCTCAACCTGGCAGCCAGTCCGCGCGGCGGTGGGATGAGAATTCGCACAGTCGCAGCCGCAAACCAGGCTGTTGCCATCGCGGCGAGCACCGTGACGGCGTTCATCGATCGAACACCCTGGGCTCGTCGGGTTGCCGCCCCAGACGTGAGACAAAGGCGATACCGGCTGCACTCATCAACGCACCGGCCACAACCACGAAGAACCCTGCTCGCGACGAATAGAAGTCCTGGAATGCGCCCTGACGGGCAGTGATCGCCAGCAGAACCAACCAGGGCAGCGCGAACACAGCCCGCGCATTTATCTTTTGCTCGAGCGATTGCGTGTGGATTTCCTCCATCAGCCACACATCACGGCTGGCAGCCTCGGCGAGATCTCTGAGGATTTGGGGAACCGCCATTCCACCCCGCTCGTGCGCAAGAATCAGCACCTCCAACACACGGTCGCTGGCGGGATGAGCGAGGTCCTCCCTGATGATCTCCAGCGCCTGGGTCACACCGTGGGTTCGCCACAGACCCGGGAAGTCACCGAACGCCTCCCGGAGGGGCGCGGGGCCGGTTTCGGCCAGATTCTCGAGCGCCCGGGTCAACGACATCCCCGACGTGATCGATGCGATCAAATCGCGGATTCCGTCTGGTAAGGCTTGCTGAACCTCGGACATCCGCTGGACACGGCGTCGGCCGTAGTAGATCTTTGGTGCCATGCCGACGACTATTCCCGGGGCGAGGGAAACCGCCAGCACACCTGTCAAAGCAAAGGCGAGGAGCACAGCGACGGCTGCTGCGGCTATGGATGCTCCCACGAACCGGGCAGGCGTGGTCCTCAGGCCCGCCTGCGCAAACCATGTGGATACCGGTTCGCGACCGGGGCGCCACCTGCGCTTCCCCGTTCCTGCAGGTCTGGATATCGCGAGTATGACGAACAGACCGGTCGCAGCTGCTGCCGCCAACCTCATCAGGCACCCACCTTCATCAGGCCCATCGAGGCGAGTCGGGCAGAAAGTCGGGGCGGTGGCTGCGCACCGGTCCATTCGAGAGGGGCCTCGAGATCCGGGCGACTGAAGATGGGCTGGGTCGTGAAGTCGTCGTGAAGGGACGGCAGCACTGCGAGGATCTCCTTCACACCCCGCTTCAGGTTGGATCCGGGGCGACCCGAGAACTCGCGATCGACGTGGACAACCAGATCGATCGAAGCCGCGAACACCTTCCTCACAATCGCCTCGGGGACGTTCTCGCCCGCCATGAGGGCGGCATTGACGAGAGCTGCCAGCGCATCGTGTGCAGAGTTGGCGTGGATCGTGCACGCAAA
>JBFJTO010000081.1:0-6651 GCA_041625295.1 Acidimicrobiia bacterium
ACCGCGCTGCGCGCGTCGTGGTCGATATCGGACTTCATCTCGGCCTGGCAATCCCGGCCGGTGCACCGACCATGGCGGGACAAGAGTGGACTTTCGATAGGGCTGTGGAATTCATGGAGGTCTACGGATTTCGCACTCCGGCCCAAGCCGTGAGCGAAGTGACCCGCTATCTGGGTTGGCCCGGGCAGGCCATCGCCTACAAGGTCGGTGAAAGAGAACTCCTGGACATCCGCGCTAACGCCGAGAGAAGCCCGGATTTCGAAGCCAAGGCATTCCATGCCGCCGTGCTCGGACACGGACCGATGCGCTTTGACACGCTGCGCGAGGTCGTTCTCGGATAAGCTCGACCGCCGTGGAACGCATCGCCAGAGTCATCGTCCACCATGGCTCCAAGATCCTCGCCCTCACCGCTGTCATCACCCTGGTGGCGGCGGCGATGCTGTTCCGGATCCAGTTCAACGCCAATATCGCCTCGTTCATCACCAAAGGCAACCCCACCGGAGAGGTCTACGCCGCCCTTCAGGACAAGTACGACACCTCCGATCCGATCAATGTTCTGCTGTCCCTCCCCGTGGGTGGAGACTTCAGGGACAGGCCCAACCTCGTGGCGCTTGCCGAGTTCAGGGACCGCTTGGGGGGCCTCGAAGATGTCGGGTCGGTGGCCGCTCTGATCCCGGCCCAGAGCCCGCTCGACGGGACACCGATCACCCCCGCCCTGGTGGGCGCGGCGCCCGACTTTGCCATCAACGCACTGATCAGCGGCCCACTCACCGAGCTGCTGCTCAGCGAGGACGGCAGGCACACGATGATCTTCGTCGTGCCGTCGGCAAATGAAACCGCCGTAGCCCGAACCGTCAGAGATCTCGATCCGCCGCCCGGAATGGAGATGGAGGTGGCCGGCAACCCCACGATCTACGGGGCCATCATCGACATTCTCTCGTTCTTCCTTCTCTTGATCCCGCCGGCGGTGATCTTCCTCATCGTTGCAACGTTCTACGTCAGCGTGGGAGAGCGGAAGCTGACCATTCTCTCGGTCATACCCGCCCTCCTGGGATCGCTGTGGACCTTCGGTCTGATCTTCGGGCTGGGCCGCGAGGTGGATGTGGTCACCGTGATCGTTCCCATCTTCGTTCTGGTCATGGGGTCCGCCGACGGGTTGCACTTCGTGACCCATTTCCAGGATGTCTCCGGCGAGACCGACGACCCCGTCGAGAGGGTCGTCTCCACCCTTCGAGAAGTGGGCGTGCCGATGATTCTGACAACGATCAGCACCGCAGCCGGGTTCCTCTCGCTGCTGGCAGCAAATGTCGAACCGATCAGCCAATTGGGCGTGTTCTCGGCCATCGGCATCGGCTTCGCCGGGGTCATCTCGTTCTTCTCGTTGCCGGCAGCGTTGGCCAAGGTCGGTTCAACCGGGCGTGTGCTCCGCCACGAGCGGGGCACACGCGTCACCAGGGCGATCCGCTGGATGGTGCTGCGTCGCTGGACCGCCCCCGCTCTCGTCGCAGTGATCCTCGCCTTCTCAGCGGTATTCATTCCCCGTCTGACCGTGGATTCCGATCCGCTGTTCATGTTCCCCAAGAACCACGAGGTTCGGGTCGCCTTCGAGAAGACCGAGCAGTTGTTCGGCGGGGCCACTCCGCTGATCGGCGAGTTCGCTTTCGATCCCGCCGACCCGGGCGGATCTCTGGCACGGATCGAGACCACATCGAGAGATCTCGAGGCGTTGCCGGGTGTTCGCACCGTGTTCTCGGCCGCCGACCTGGCATCCTCGCTTCCCCCACAGGCCATGGCGGGAATTCTCTCCGGTGCACAGGAGAGTCCGATCGGGAAAATGGCATCGGCCGACGGTCTGCGCTTCTTGCTGCTGCCCTCGAACTTCGACACCGCAGAACTGAGAGGGTGGGTGGACTACGCCGCTCACAACGACGAGATCCGGGTCTTGACCGGGCTTCCGATCCTATGGGACGAGATCGCCAGGCTCGTGCTGCGCGCCCAGATATGGTCGGTTCTCTCGGCGCTGATCCTCGTGACGCTGATGCTGGGCATGACCTACCGCAAGCTGCGACCCACGCTCGCGGCCCTGGTACCGATTCTCTTGACCTTGGGGACCCTGCTCGGGTTCATCGCCGCTGCAGATATCCAGCTCAACCTGATCACGGCGGTGGCGTCTTCGATCGTGATCGGGGTTGGTATCGACTACTCGATCCACTTCATCGCGGCTATCGACTATGCCCGCCCCGCCGGCCCCGGCTACGTCCTGCGCGCCATCGAGCGAGCGGGCCGTCCCATCACGGCCAACGCCATGGGGATTGCCATCGCCATGACTGCGCTGTGGCTCTCCCCACTGCGCAGCCACCACCAGATCTCGGCGATCATGTGGGTCTCGATGACCATCGCGGCGCTTTCCGCGCTGGTGGTGATCCCCGCCCTGCTCCCCCGCGAGGGCCTGGAACTCCCCCAATCCACCAACTCAGGGCTGCACACACGGTCATAGGTGGATCACAGCCGACGGTTGTCCGTCCACCGACCAACCGACTCGTGAGATCTACCGGTGGGTCAAAAGCAGGTTCTGGGTGGCCCGACCGACGGGACCGGCGCGGTCGAACAACTCGGCATCGGCGACGCCGGTTCCGTCGCCGCTCCACTGCGAAGACACCTTCGAACACAACCACTCCCCCTGCGGCTCTCGTACAACCGAGAGCAGAAGGTCGGTATTGATGAAGAGCACCTTGTCGAGGGGGTCGTTGAATGAGATCCCGTTACCCGAGTCGGCCAGGGGGCAGATCCGCTGCAGACCCGTGGGTTCTTCGTCGGCGAGGATGGGAACCCGCAAGCGCGCCCACATGGCGGTCGGGCCACCCAGTCCGATCGACCATGAAGGGTCGTATCGGACCTCGAGCGAATCCTGAAACCCGGTCTCACCGTGGATCGTCTCTCTGATTGGAAACGGGCCAGGCACCGCGGTTTCGAAGTCCGGCACTGCGAACGGTGCCGTGCTGACATCCATCGCTTCGGTACGCAGGTGCATGGCGTGGCATTGCGCATACACCCGGTCGTCATCGAAGATCTCGGCTTGGGTGAGGGTCACCGATCGACCCGGCCGGCGAATCGTCGCCTGCACGTGGAAACCCGTCATCGGTATCGGCCGGATCAACTCGATCGCCAACCGGGCCAGCCTCTGGGTGGGCACCACCGCCTCCAGGGCACGCACCATCAGAGCCGCCGGGGGGCCTGCGTGGCACGAGTCCACATCCCAGGGACCACGCGTCAAAGGCGTCGGAATGAACCAGGAACCGTCGGGTGTTGTGAAGTAGGCGTCATACACGCCGAGCAGCGTATCTGCTGGCTACCGTCGGCGCCGAGGAGGACCGATGACCGTTGTGTACCGATCGGAAGTGAAGATCGAGCGGGTGAAAGGCCCCATGCGCAATGCGTGGCTGCCCGCCTTGGAAGATTCGATCACTTTCGGCGTGCACTCGGAGATAGCGGAGCATTACGGAGTCTCCCCCGACGAATACCCGCCCGACGCCACGACCATCGACTATCTGGTCGCGGCCGCCGCCGGTTGACTGACTGGAACCCTCGGGGGCGCGCTGGAGGCGCGCGGCATCAACGCAAGTCACGGAAAGCTCACTTCCAAGGCGGTCGGCGAGATCGAGAAAGATGGCCGGGTCCTGGTCGTCAAGCGGATCCACGTCGACTATCGACTCGAGGGCGTGAAGGATGACCAGCGCGCCGCGGCGGAGCGGGCTCATGGTTTCCACGCCGACTACTGCCCGGTGGCACGCTCGATCAGGGACTCGATAGAGATCACGACCTCCCTCGAGTACGTGTAGACGGCTAGAAGGGCCGCACCGGTATCCGGACCATTATCAGAGAAGCCAACTCCGACTCGAGCGCCACTTCGGTCTGGTCCACTTCGAGAACCGTCATGGGCCGGTGTTGCACGACCTTGATCGAACGTCCGACGTCAACCCCGTAGGTGCGCAACAGCGCCACCTGGGCTGGTGGCATCTCTGGCGCGAATCCGGCTACCTCTGCCGAGTCGCCGGGATGAACCGCCAGGACACTCTCCGGTGCAGCCTTCTTCACGGCCCGCCTTGGAGCGCCCAGCAGTCGCCCCACGAACCGCGCCGACGCCGACCGGTCGACATCGATCGTCGTGTAGCCGCAATTGGGACAGCACGACAGAGTGCAGTGACCACCCATCGGGCATGACGCACACCCGACGTGGACCGCAGGGTCGAAACTGGTACCGCACAGACCACAGTCGATCGTCGTCATGCTCCCCACCCCGCCAACGCCAGCACCCTCTGGAGGGCGCCGCCCACGGTGATCGCCAGGGGAAACACGAGGAGGCTCACGCCGGTCGCCACTCTCGGGCCGCGCTCCTTGGCGATCATCAAGACGCTGGCCACGCAGGGCACGAACAGGGTGATCGTGGTCATGGCGACCACGACCTGTGCCGCAGTCATCAGACCGGCGGATGCGATCACGAACAGCCCGGTGGCCCCGAAGTCACGGCGGAAGAAACCCATCACGAACGCGGCGGCGGCTTCGGGCGGCAGGCCCAGCCAGCCGGTGACGACCGGGCGGGAGAAATCGATGAGCCAGCCGAGCGCACCGGTCGTGTCGAGCAGAAACAGCAGGGCGGATCCGATCAGGAACAGGGGAACCACCTCCCGCAGGTACCACTCCACCCTGGCCACCGTCTTCACCGCCACGGGCCGGAAAGCCGGCCGGCGGAGTGGGGGAAGTTCCGTGACGAACGAGGAACGTTCTCCGGGCATGAGGTTGGCTGCGATCCATCCGACCACGAGGAGCAACCCGAAGACGACCCCTCCCCAGATCGCAAGTGCGCCCAGCGAGATTCCGCCCAACATCCCCATGACGACGCCCAGCTGCGCCGAACATGGAACCCCCAATGAGAGCAGCAGGATGACAAGGAATCTGTCCCGGCGGCTCTCCAGGATCCTGGTCGTCATCGTCGCCATCGTCACGCACCCCAGGCCGAGAACCATGGGCACGACGGCCTTGCCGTTCAGCCCCATCGCCCTGAACAGTTTGTTGGTCAGAACCGCCAGGCGGGGCAGATATCCGGAGTCCTCGAGGATGCCGAAGGCGATGAAGAAGGTCGTGACGATGGGCAGGATCAGTGCAAACGCGTAGGTGATTCCCATCGTCCACAGCCCGTACTGCCCGACCAGCGCGGCGCTCACCCAGGTGACCGGTATCAGCCCTTCGACCCATCCGATCACGGCCGGGTTGATGACTTTTCCGAAGAGATCGACCTCCAGCCACCCGACCATGGTCCCGGCGCCAAACACTCCCACGAACCAATAGAGAGCGAGCAATGCCAGAGCCAGGAAGGGAATCCCTCCGATCGGGTGGGCGGTGACCCTCCCCAGGAAAACTCTCAGGCCGGATCCGGCCAATCCGACATCCGAGGTCGCCGAATTAGTGAGCAGTTCGGCGGCGTCGAGGCGGGTGCTGAGGATGGTCGGCGCCATGGCCGCGGATCGCAATGCCCGCAATGCATCGGCATCGGCGCCGTCGACCCGATCGAGAATCCACTGCTCGGCAACGGGGTCACCGGACAGCCACAGCAAGGCCAGAGCCCGGGTGGTTATCGACGAACCGGGCAACAGCGCAGACGCTTCCGAGATCGCAGCCTCGACGACGGGTGGGTACTCGACGCGAAACATCGGTGGAGTCGCCAAAGGGACCTGGTGCTCCAGCTCGGAAACCCCCGCTCCACGATTGGCTGCGGTCTGGACGACCGGAACGCCCAGTGAGCTTCCCAGCGCGCCGATATCGAGTTTCACTCCCCGCTGGTCTGCCTCGTCAGCCATGTTGAGTGCCAGAACCATGGGAACCCCAAGTTCGGCCAGCTGGACCGTCAAGAGCAGGGTTCTCCGCAGATTCTTGGCATCCCCGACCTGCACCATCGCGCGCAGTCGCTCTTCGAGAACTATCCGGGCTGTCGCCTGCTCGTCTTCGGTCCGGGATGGGAAGGTGAGCAGCCCGGGCGAGTCGATGACGGTCCCTTCCACGCGGCGCCCCCCGGCCCGGGTCACTTCGACTGTGGTTCCCGGGTAGTTGGCGGTGATCACCCTGCGGCCGGTGAGCGCTTCGAAAAGAGTGGATTTGCCGACATTGGGATGCCCGACCAGAGCGATCATCTCTCCGGTCGTCGCGAAATCACCTGAACCGTGGCACGTATCCATCCGTCTGCCACATGGTGGCGGCTTTCCAGTCGACGGCCAAAGGCCGGAAGTCCCGAGTTTTGGGAGAGCTACAATTGCATCGCCCATGTCGGGACCCTCCTTCCGCAACGTCGCCCTTATCGCGCACGTGGACCACGGAAAAACGACTCTCATCGATGCGTTGCTCCGATCCACGGGTGTTTTCGCCGCGCATGAGGAGCTCGTTGAGCGGGTCATGGACTCGAACGATCAGGAGCGCGAGCGTGGAATCACGATCTTCGCCAAAGCTGCCTCGGTGGAATGGAAGGGTGTCCGCATCAACCTGGTGGACACGCCCGGGCACGCCGACTTCGGTGGCGAAGTCGAGCGCGCACTCACGATGGTCGACGGCGTGCTGCTGCTGGTTGATGCCAAGGAAGGCCCGATGCCGCAGACGCGTTAT
>JBFJTO010000082.1:0-6599 GCA_041625295.1 Acidimicrobiia bacterium
GACTCTCGAACCGTCATCGCGTTCTCGCCCTACCCGCTCTACATCGCCGAGGGTTCCGGTTGCCGGATGGTCGATGTCGATGGGAACACGTATCTCGACTTTCTTGGCAACTACACCTCGATGGTCCACGGTCATGCCCACCCGGTCATCGTGGAGGCAATTGCTTCCCAGGCGCGATTGGGCACCGGGTACGCGGCCGCGACCCCACTTCAGGTGGAGTTGGCCGAAATCCTGTGCTCACGGGTCGAATCCGTCGACTCGGTCCGCTTCTGCAATTCGGGTACCGAAGCCACGCTGAATGCTCTTCGAGCCGCCCGGGCGTTCACGGGTCGGGACGGTGTGATCAAAGCGGAGGGTGGTTATCACGGGAGCCACGACCTGGTGGAGATAAGCGTCGCCCCCGACGTCACCCTGGCCGGGCCTGCCCACCTGCCCAGGGCGGTTCCGGAAGAACCTGGTATTCCCGATGCGGTGGTTGCATCGGTCACGGTGGTGCCTTTCAACGATCCCGACGCCTTGCTGGAGGCGACCGTGCGCACCCGGCCGGCGGCCATCATCCTCGAGCCGGTCCTGGGTGCCACGGGGACCATCCCCGCAGAACCTCGGTTTCTGGAAGCTGCTCGCTTGGCGGCCGATGAAGTCGGCGCCCTCTTGATATTCGACGAGGTCATCTCATACCGTCTCGCCCTCGGCGGTGCGCAAGCTGTTTACGGCGTGCGCCCCGACCTGACCACCTTCGGCAAGGTCATAGGCGGCGGCCTTCCCATTGGAGCGTTCGGAGGCAGGTGGGATGTCATGGATCTCTATGCGCCACCGCATCCCAAGCTCGTCCAGTCGGGAACCTTCAATGCCAACCCGCTGACAATGGCTGCCGGATTAGCAGGAATGCGGCTTCTCGACGGTGCCGCAATCGCCGATATCAATGCGCTTGGAGACCGGCTCGCCGATGGACTGACCAAGGCTGCTGGCGGTGCGAGTGTGGATGCCCAGGTGACGGGTGTGGGGTCGCTGCGGACCATGCACTTCTGTCCTGGCCCGGTTCGTGACTACCGCACCAGGGCCGGGGCGGATCCGGACATGCATCGCATGTTTCACCTGGCTCTTTTGAACCGTGGGATCTTCACGGCGCCGCGCGGCATGTTCGTGATCTCCACGGCCATGACTGCCACAGAGGTCGACACATGCATCGAGGCAGTGGCCGGGGCTTTGGAAGATATCGCCGGCTAAGCAGGCTTCTCGGCGATGGCCACTTCGACGGGCAGTCCCCAAATCGACATGGAAACCCTGGATTTCACCACCTGGTTGGCCCTTTCGAGAACGACCGCAACGGGAATCGGTCTGCAGTCGAGGAAGTGAGGCAGCTTGCGATGGCCAAAGTTGTAGATGCGCCGCATGACCCGCTCGGGGCCGTCGCTGCTCAAGGCGGTCACCACGAGCCGTCCTCCGGGTCTCAGCACTCTCGTCACCTCGAGGAGGACAGGCGACATTTCCGGAAACAACTCCAGGGTGAAGCTCATGAAGCCGGCATCGAAGAAGTCCGACGGGAGCGGTAGGGAGTGGGCATCGGCCTGCACCGCATATCCCGCCTTGCCGGAGAGCGCGAGCCTTCGTGCCGAGCGCCGACACATCGATTCTGAGAGATCGACCCCGACCGCCACGCCCCCGGGGCGGACCGCGCCGGCGATGGTCACAAGGGAGGTGCCGGTGCCCGGCCCGATCTCGATGATTCGCTCGCCGGGACGAGGAGCAAGCGCGTCCAACCCGGCGGAGCGGGCATGCCGTTCCCAGAATCCCTCGATGGCTTCGAAGTAAGGAGCGATCCGGTCGTAGTTGTGGCGGGTCGGATCCCCGTGTGCGTGAGGTACGGGGCGGAAAAATGCCTTCAAACGCGATGGCGGGCGATCCACTGGAACCACGGCTACATCATGGTCTTTCGGGACCGGGTTTGCCGATAGCCTCACCCTCTTTGTGGTGCGAGATCAGGACCGGGATCGATGCCGATCTGGCCAGGTCCTTTGCCACGCTTCCCAGGAGCATCTTCGACATGCCCCGACCGCGACTCCCGACCACGAGAAGATGGAAGGCTCCCTCATCTGCATACCGGAGCAGGGCCTTCGCCGGCCGTCCGGTCAATATGACCGTTGCGGGGTGGCGATAGGGGAGATTGGCGGCGAGTTTCTCGAGCATGGCCGGGCCGGTTGTTTCGGTTCGGGTCGCCGCGTCGAAGTCCTCGACCGTCGCCAACGCGAGTCGACCTATCCGCGATCCAAGCAGCCGGATCGCATCGGAGATGGCGGTCTCGCTCTCGGGTGAACCATCGACGCCTATCAGGACGTCGATTGACCCTGCCCCTGCGGTCCCTTGTTTCAACTCGGTGTTGCCTGTCGTGGCGTTCTGAGAGCGCCGCGAGATCGCGATCGGGATTGCCAGCGGTCCCAGGACGGCACCCAGATACCACCATGTGAATAGGTCATGGCCACGGCGGGCCATCAGATATGCGGTCCCGAAGCCGATCGCGACCCACGCTGCCGAGAACAAGGCAAGTGCGCCTGTGGGGGTCATGTTCATGCCTCCTTGGCTGGCTTGTCTCTTTCAACCTATCTGGAACTTCGAATCTTCAATAGACGCAAAGGTCACCCGGCGAGTTTGAATGGGTCGGGATTCAGGTTGGAAGGCGACAGTTGGCGAGGTGCAGTGATGTCAATTCGCTCAGGGCTCGAGGCGTCTCTCGCGGGGGCCATGCGCTGGGCCATCGGCGGTTCGGCCATTGGCGCAGCAGGTTTGTTGATCCCCGTCTTGGGGAGCGGGAACCTCACCGTCGCCTTGCTGATCCACCTGGGCTTGCTGGTGGGTTTTGGTTTGGTGGTGAGCTGCAGGATCTTTCGATACGTCGAGCTGGATTGGTTCCAGGGTCTGTCACAGTTCCGAAGCCGGCTGAGTGCGGGCGTTTCACAGGTAGCGCTGGTCACAGGCGCCGTCGCGCTGGTCACGCTGTCTTCAAGCGCGGCACTTCGCTACGAGCCCTCACTTCAGTTCCTGCAGCTCTTGTCGGCACTCGACATCGCATGGGCGGCCACGGCCACGATGATCGGATGGTCGTGGATCCGCGGTCGGGGAGCCGGCATTGCGGCCGGGTTGATCGTGGGCGGCCTTTGCACCTGGTCGATCTGGCGTTACCTCAATGTCGTGGGATTCACCGCCACCGGTGGGTGGCTCGTCGATGGTGCTGCGTTGTGGCAATACGTGCTGCCTTATGACATGGCGGCCGCGGTTGTTGCCATCGGCTCTCTTTGGGCGGGCGCAAGCCGTCACCCCACCGTGCAGCGCAATCCCCAGTCGTAGGGGAGGTAGCGAATCCGCGGGGCAGGATTGCCGATGACGGCGGTGATCTGGTCGGGGAGCCAAGGCACCAGCGAGTCCAGGACGCGTCTACGCCGCGAGGGAACCAGTGTGGGCATCCTGTGAGGGCGCACGAAGTCCGACCCATACCACGAGAAGACCCGTGACAGCCTGATCTCATCCCTTCCGGCGTCATAGGACGCACCTCTCGTCGAGAGGAAGTGGCGGATCTGCACATCCAGTTCGGCTCGGACATGGGCCCCCGAGTAGGGAGACGACCGAAGAGTCGGACACGACACCGAACCACAGACCAGAGCGGTGTGGATTCGGGGGTCGCCGAACCTGCGCAGCTTGCCGTGTTCGATGGCGTCGAGACTCAAACGCTCTCCTCCAACGGTCATCGCCGGGCTCGTGAACGCACCGGGAGTTCTCAGCACGGAGTCGTGGTCACGGGCTGATGCTTCGGCTGCAACGAGGAGCGTTCCCGCGTTGTACAGGTTCAACCAAAAAGCCAGTGCGGCGTCTCTCGAGAACGTGTCGGGATCGAGTCTGGTTGTCTTCTCTATGTAGCGCATGAGCGTGGGCACGACTATCTCCGGTGCTGTCTGCTGGCTCAGGTCGGTGAGAGCCTTCTCCAGCAGTGAATGGTCGGCGTCGCCCGACCCGACAGGTCGTGGAGGTCTGGTTCCCAGGAGGGATTTGAGGATCGATACCCCGGCTACGAGGACGTTTGGAGATGCGGACACGGGATGTGCAACGGGCGTGGAGCCCACATAATTTCCCCCAACCCGAAACTCTGTCGGCTGGGTGACAATCAAGCGCCGTGTTGGAGCCTGGCGTCGTTGCCGTGTATGGCCAGCCATAAGAAGGAGGCTCACATGGCCAGCATCATGCATCCAACGGTCAGGCCCGTCGCTCAGGACGCTGCGGGAACTACCAGGCCCCAACAAGTGGGATTGGCGCTTGCGGTTCTCGGTCTTGGTATGGCCGTAGTGACCCTGGTCGCCAACATCACCGCCGGAGGGGACCCCTCGGTCCGCGTATCCACGCTCCCGTGGTCCTTCGGGTTGACAACCACTGCATTCGGCACGCTGAAACTCGGGATCGGGGTGGTTCTCTATGGGATCCTCCTCAACCTGTGGCTGCGGGTCGACTCCATAAAGACCACGCTTGGTCGGCTCGTTCGAGTCGAACATACGGTGATTCAATCCGGAAGGATTCGAACTGCCCACGGGCTGATCGAAGTCGGCGACGGCGTGCCAAGCGACCTTCCGATTCACAAGATGGCCAAAAAGTTGTGGTCGCCGATGCTCGCCATGGGGTACATGGCTGTCATCGTTGGCTTCTTCATCTCGCTGTCCTGGGCATCCGGCGGCGGCGTTACGGCATCCGCATGGACGCAGGGCATCCAGTTCCTGGGCGAGGGCTTCCTGCTCTCGGGGATCTCGTTCATCCTTGGGACCATCCTTTGGGCTATCCGAACCGGGGGCGGTGAAGTCCAGAAAGGCCTGGGCGTTGCGGTGAAGACCCTGAGAATGCCGGTGACCGCCAAGTTGTTCGTTGCGCTCATGGCAGCCGGGCTCATGGCATCGGTCGTTCAGTTCGTCCTCTACCTGGCCCTGGCAGGCGGAGCTGCGGCTAACAACGCAGCCTGGTTTGCCTTCCTTGGGCCGTTGCGCGAGCTGTCGCTGGCGCTGATCCTGGGCGGAATCACCTTCGCCCTGGTGGCAATAGGGACCGCCCTCACCGTGCAATTCGATCGAGTGGTCGAGTTGCTCAAGACGGGAAAGTAAGGAGTTACCGATGTCATTTGCCATTGAAACCTTTCCAAGCAACCCGGGGCCCGCAGGACCCCACAAACTAGGTGCCAAGCTCTGGGCCCCGATGTGGGCGATGGCCGCCCTGGCTTTCACGGCCGGGACGATCGTTGCCGCGGTCCGCTCGGGAAACATCTCGGGCGGTGGGGCGGAGGCGACGATCCAGGCGCAGGCCCATCTGGTAGCGGCTTTCAACTTCACCGGATTTGCGACCCTGTTCGCTGCCATATCGTTTGCGATCGCCCGGATCCTCGGGGTGTTCCGATCAGGAGGCGCCGAGGTGCAAATCGCCGCAGGAGCCGACATCCATCTGCTGAAGATGCCCAAGAGCGCCAAAGCGTTCATCGGTCTGATGGCTGTCGCGATGATGACCATCCTGGTGGCTGTGGTGGTCCACTTCGCCTTGGCGGCCGGTACGGCGTCGGGGTCGGTGTCGGTCGCAGATTCGGAGTCTGCGGCGATCGTTCTCGAGGGTGTCCGCAGATTTGGCGTTGCCATCTATCTCATGGCGATAGCCCTGGGATTGGGGAACATCACCACGGTGCTGCGCTTCCAAGCCGCACGGTTGAGTGAGATCTGAGCCGAGCGAGCTTCGTTCCGACATAGGGGGGTCACCAGTGGTGGCCCCCCTTGCTTTTTGCCCGTTCAGGGCTCTAGACGGGCAGCGCAGCCTCAACGAGTTGGTCGATGGCGACACCCGGGGGAATCGTCCCGAACAGATGCCCCCAATCCCCACCCAGGCGGGTGGCGCAGAAGACATCGGCCAGCTGGTCCGAACCGTATTGAACGGCTAGCGCACCCTGGATCACGAGGGCGGCGGTCTCGATCAGTCGTCGCGCCTCCCGGTCGGGGTTGGAAATCGCACCGATCATGTCCGCAAGAGCATCGATGGCCCTGTCCATTCTCGGATCGCTTCCCCGCGCCGGTTCGATCGCCGAGAAGAGGGCATCACGGGCGCCGGGTTCGCGCGACAACGCTCGCAGGAGATCGAGGGCAATGACGTTCCCGGATCCTTCCCAGATCGCGTTGAGCGGCGATTCCCGGAAGAGCCGGGGCATTATCGACTCTTCCACGTAGCCACTGCCCCCTATGCACTCGAGAGCCTCCTGGACCACCGTCGTGCATCGCTTGGTGATCCAGTACTTGGCGATGGGTGTGATGACCCGTTTCAAGGCGGCTTCCACGGGGTCGGCTGCGGCCCGATCGAAGGCGCCTGCGACCCGCATCATCATCAGAGTGGCTGTCTCTGCCTCGGCTTCGAGATCTGCGATCACGGCCCTCATCAGCGGCTTGTCGATCAAGGGCGAACCGAAAGCAGCCCTATGGGAGATGTGATGCGCGGCATTGGTGACGGCATAGCGCATGATCGCCGCCGAGCCGATTGTGCAGTCGAGGCGGGTGCCGTTGATCATCTCAACGATCGTTCGCACTCCCCGGCCTTCC
>JBFJTO010000083.1:0-6575 GCA_041625295.1 Acidimicrobiia bacterium
GGATCTCTGGCTCTACGGACGCTGAGGCCGGGCGGTCGATTCGCTGCAGCGGTCTACCCGATCGGCAAGGATCCCGCTCTGGGCGGACCGCCACATGGTGTGAGCGTCGAGGACTACTCGGAGGCCCTGGGACCGTCTTTCTCCATCGCAGAGCGAGGCGACCAGAAGTGTCTTCCCCGGAGGTCCTACGAGTTCTCGTGGACGGTTTGGAAGCGGAGCTGACTCAGCCCTGTTGATGCCAGGGAACGGCCTCGCCGGTCTGGACGTGCCAGAAGCCGGCGTAGACGCCACCGGATGCAACGAGCTGGTCGTGCGATCCGACCTCGACCACTTGCCCGTGTTCCAGGACGTAAATGCGGTCGGCGTTACGAATCGTCGAGAGCCGGTGAGCGATAACCAGCGTGGTCCTGTGTCGCGAGACCCGCTCCAGTGAGCGCTGAATCGCCGCCTCGGTCTCGTTGTCGACAGCCGAAGTGGCTTCATCGAGCACGAGAACCGCCGGGTCTTTGATGATGGCCCGTGCGATGGAAATCCGTTGTCTCTGGCCCCCGGAGAGTTTCTGGCCCCGCTCGCCGACCACCGTGTCGTATCCCTCGGGGAGGGCCAAAATGAATTCGTGGGCTTCGGCTGCCCGGGCCGCGTCGACCACGTCCCCGAAGCTGGCATCGGGTCGTCCGTAGAGGATGTTGTCGGCGACGGTGCCATAGAAGAGGAACACATCCTGGCTGACCAGTCCGATCGATTGCCGCAGTGACTCCAGGGTCAAATCTCGGATGTCGAATCCATCGAGACGGATCGTGCCGGAACGCACATCGGCAAACCGGAGCAGCAGCTTCATCAGTGTGGTCTTTCCCGAACCCGTCGAGCCGACGATGGCGACAGTCTCGGTGGCTTCGACCTTGATGTTCACGCCTCGCAGAACGGGGGTACCCGGGTGATATGCGAAGTCGACCGAATCGAAGACGATCTCGCCGCGGGTCGATTGCAGATCTACGGTGCCATTGTCGAGCTGGGGTTTGGTGTCGAGGAGGCCGAGTATTCGCACCGTCGAGGCCATCGAACGCTGGTAGAGGTCGAGGGTCTCGCCCAGCCTGGTCAAAGGCCACAGGAGGCGTTGGGTCAGGAAGACGAGAACCGAATAGGCGGCAACCTCGAGTGTGTTGTCGAAGACACGGAATCCCCCGTAGAGAAGTGTCACCAGGAACCCGGCCAGGATGGCGATGCGGATCACCGGTACGAATGCCGAGGACAGCTTGATGGCGTCCCGGTTGATGGTCCTATATCTGTCCGATTCCCGGCTGATCCTGTCGGTCTCGCGCTCCTCGGCCGTGAACGACTTGATCGTCGAGATGCCGCCGAGGTTGTTTGCAAGCTGGGCATTGAGATTCCCCGCCTGTTGACGGACGGCCGCATAGCGCGGGCCCATCATCCGGGTGAATCGGATCGAGCCGAAGATGATCACCGGGATCGGAATGAACGACAGAAGGGCGATCGCCGGGGACAGGATGAAGAACACGACGAGCACACCTACGACGCCCGTGGCGGTCTGGATCAGGTCGTTGGCTCCGCGGTCCAGGAATCTCTCGAGTTGGTTGACGTCGTCGTTGAGGATCGACATCAAGCCACCCGTGGACTGCTCGTCGAAGTAGCCGAGTTCCAGAGCCTGAACGTGCCCGTAGGCCTCTACACGCAACTCATGCTGAATCGTCTGTGCCAGGTTGCGCCACGCAACCCCGTACGCGTATTCGAATGTCGACTCAAGCGCCCAAACCACCAGCGTGAGGCCGGCAAGTGCGAGGATCTGGACTCTCACGTCGAGGATCCCCAGTCTGGCAAGAAAGGAATTCTCTCTGCGGACCACCACATCGACGGCTCCACCTATGAGGATCTCGGGTGCGATGTCCATGATCTTGTTGAGCACCGAGAAGGTGGCGGCGTAAACGATGCGCCGGCGGTGTCTGCTGGCGTGTCGCCAAAGCTCCAGGAGGGGGTTCATCGGTCCCGAACCCTAGAACCCGGCACCCGGGGAAACGGCCCCAAACCAGGGTTGTCGACTCGGTCGTGGCTGGACTCCGGCCCATGCTTCACGGGTTTGTCCGCTGTTTTCGATTCAGCGGTATCGCCAGACGATGCGACCCTTGGTGGGGTCGTATGTGGAGACTTCCACATCGACTTCATCGCCTGGAAGGATGCGGATCATTCGTCCGCGCCGCATTCGGCCCGAAGGCCGTGCGATTACTTCCAACCCGCCTTCGATACGGACTTTGAAGGTCGCTGAACGAAGCACCTCGACGATTGTGCCTCTCATCCGAACGTATTCGTCTTCGGTCGCCATCGACCTTTCCAGTGCTAGGGATCATGGGTGGCGGGAACCCCGGAGGGCAGCCGCCGGACGGAGCATACCGGCCACAGACCATGACCGAGATTCCTATGCGTTAAGCGTCACGGTCAGATACCCTCGCCACATGTTTGAAATGGTGACCAGCCCCGATCTCGAAGCCCCGGTGCTTCTCGTCGCCTTCGAAGGCTGGGTGAACGCGGGCTCCGCCGGGACTATTGCGGCAGAGACGATCATGGGGAGCGCTGCAGTGGTC
Source organism: Acidimicrobiia bacterium (assembly GCA_041625295.1). Classification (GTDB taxonomy): domain Bacteria; phylum Actinomycetota; class Acidimicrobiia; order Spongiisociales; family ZC4RG35; genus JBFGRR01. The sequence goes on from JBFJTO010000083.1 coordinate 2,595, forward strand.
GCAGAGTTCGATGGGGACCTGCTCTTCGACTATCGGCAGTCGCGCCCGACGGTCGACTTCGAGAATGGCGTGAATGCGGGCGTGGAATGGCCGAGGATGGTTCTCAGACACCGACACCTTGCAGGTGTGGACCTCCTGGCACTGTCGGGACCGGAGCCGAATTGGAACTGGCAGCGCTTTGGTGGTGCCGTGGCCGACCTGGCGATCAGCCTGGGGGTATCCGAGCAGGTGTCGCTGGGAGGAATCCCATGGGCTGCCCCGCACACGCGCCCCGTGGAGATCGTTGTCACGTCTTCCTCGGCGGACCGTCTGGAATCGACCGACGGCCACCCCGAGGGACGGCTGCGGGTTCCGGGCGCCGCGGTCAGCATCGTCGAATACGCCGTGAGCAGGACCGGGATTCCCACCACCGGATATTGGGCTCGCGTTCCCCACTACGTGGGAGCCTCCTATTTCGGCGGCGCCCTGGCTCTCATCGAGCGCCTGAGCCGTCACATGGAAAGCGACCTTCCGGTGGGCGAGCTTGCCCGTATGACAGCCGAGCAGCGGGAAGAACTCGACGGGATAACCGAGACCAGGCCGGATCTGAAAGCACTGGTCGGACAGCTCGAGAATCTCACCGACGAGGATGCGGCTATATCCGGTGAGTCATTGGCGGCCGAGATCGAGAGGTTCCTGCGCCGGGGCGCCGAGTGATCAGAGCTGGCCGTCTCCGATCGAGTCCATGACCTCGAGGTAGCCGGCATCCAGATATCGAGCCGGTGACAGATACGCGGCGTATCCGGGCAGTTCCCGACCCAGGATGTGGTCGGCGGCCAGCTCGCCGCCGGCAGCCGAAGCCATGATGCCGAATCCGGAAAGGGCGGCGATCACAAACGACCCATCGGCACCCACCGGTCCGATCAACGGTCGATTCTCGGGCGTCTTCGTGTAGTACCCGCCATCCACGCTCGAGGTCGGCAGACCATGGCGGTAGCTGCGGAGCGCAGGGATCATCGCTTCCAGACCCCGGATCACGACCTCGGTGTAGAGGGGGTCGATGGATATCGGCCACGAAGGTTCAACGATCTTCTTGTCGTACTCCCAAAGCGCCAGCACCCAGGCCGACCGCTGGGAACCCTCGGGTCGTGCATGGCAGTACGGGGGCAAGAGCTCCGCCAGGTCGCTGTGAGCCTCTGCTGCGAGCAGGTCGCGTTCCCGCGGCCCCCACGGGATCAACTGGGGATCGCACCAGATCAGCATCGGAGCCGATCGCGGTACGGCCCGGGCGTGGTCCTTGAAAGCCACCTTCAGGTGGAGCTCGGCCCGCATAGGGAGGATCACGCCGGTCATGGCCGCCACGGCCGGGGCGAGAGGGCCCGCGGCGTTCACGAAGACGTCGCAGTCGAGGCCAGTCCCATCCGAGAGCCCGACACCCACCACCCTTCCGCCGGAGATAGAAACCGATTCCACCGACTTCGAGATGATGCGCACCCCGGCCCCTCTGGCAAGGTCTAGCCACCACATCCCGAGTTGCTGGGCGCTCAGCCATCCGGCTCGGCGGGCGTGCACTCCACCCACGGCGTTAGCGCTCAGGTATGGAAAGACCTTGCGCAGACTGTCTCCACTCGTGAAGACGTCGGCACCGGGGCCCTGCGAAGTCTCGTCGTATCTCAAGGCGCCGCCGCCAAGATCGGAGATGTCTCGCGCCGCGTCCACGAGCATCTCCAACCTATCCCTATCGCCGGTGGCGTAGAGGTAGCCGCGCCTGGTCAGGTGGAAGGCGTCGCCCGATTCGGCTGCGTATTTCTCGAAGAGGTCGATCGAACGGTTCATGAAGGCGACCATCGTGTTGTCCGGCCCCGGCCACCAGTTCCGGTAGCACTCGGTGGACTTGTCGGATGTGAGGGTGAGCGGAGACAAGGGATCGCACAAGACGACATCGGTTTTGCCTGCGCGGGCGAGGTGAAACGCCGTCGAGATTCCGGCGATACCCGCGCCTGCGATCACGATATCGGGCACCCGGCCAGGGTAGAGGCAGGATCAACTGCCCGGGGTCTGGTGACTAGTCAGATGGCGCGGTCTAGAAAGGGTCATCCAGTTTTCGGCGCCGCCGGGACGATCCATGAAACATAGAGGTTTCCAGGGGCTGACTTGGGAGGTCCACCGAGGAGGTCGGGGTCGAGAGACCCCGACCTTTTGTTGTGGGAGCCATGGCCTGGCGTCGGGTCACGGCGCGTTTGATTCTGTATGGTCGGATGGGTGACGGTTCGCCACGGCTCGGGATCACCGCGTTCTTGGCGCACCTTGGCGAGGCACTCTGAGCGAGGAGGATATGAGATGGTGCGCGGAAGACGACTCAGACTTGCTGTGGTTGGACTGTTGGCTACGGCTACGACCCTGTCGGCATGTGCCGCTGAGGATCCGGTTCTCACCGAGACGACTCTCACCGACACGACCATGGCAGCTATGGACCAGGACCACATGGAAGAGTTCGCATTTGGCGAACCTGCCGATGCCGCTGCGGCCAACCGTGTCATCGAGATCGAGGCGACCGACAAGTTCGCGTTCAACCCGGACTCCGTGAGCGTTTCGGTTGGCGAGACGGTCACATTCCGCGTGACGAATGTGGGCGTCATTCCCCATGACTTCACGTTGGGCGACAAGGCGATGCAGGATGAGCACGAGATGGAGATGCAAGACATGGGCGGCAACATGGCCATGCACGATGAGGCGAATGTCTTTTCGCTCGCACCGGGGGAAACCCGAGAGATGACCTGGCATTTCACCTCCGCCGCCCAGCTCGAGTTTGGGTGCCATCAGGCCGGTCATTACGACGCCGGGATGCACGGGTCGTTGTCGGTCGACGCCTAGAACTCCCGACCGCAGGGATCCCCGGGAACCGGGGGTTCTAATCAACCTATGACCGTGTGCGCAACCCCCGGGTCGGTGTAGCAGCGTCAGCGTTGAACGAACCGCATCGCATCGATGAGAGACAGCAAGTTGGCGTACCCGAGGTGGCTCCACACCTGATATGTCCCTGCGCCCGGGATGTAGACGGTGGCCTGGACGCCGTCGGGGACCATCTCGCCCGTCACCGGGTCGGGGTAGGCCACCTGGTCCTCGGGCAGATGTAGATCGCCTATTCGCCAGGTGATCACCGCAAGCGATCCGTCATTCCAGGTGATCCTGGCCAGGGGAGGATCTGCCCACGGTCCCGGGCCCTGTGGGTCGTAAGGGCCGATGCTGCCGATTCCGATCACACCCCGCCCGCAGTTGGCGCATGGATAGTTGCCAGAGTCATGTCCGGGCCCCGACGGGTTGTCCCATGCGACGCCCCAATTCCCGATGGCCGCTGCCCTGACAGTGGCCGATTCGAGTCCCGGGCCGAGGTCGGCGAAACCAATCACCTCAGTTGGCTCAGCATCCAGAGACCGGGCAAAAGCGACCGCGAGAAGGTCGGGATCGTTTATGGACGGAGCGTCCCAAGGTGGCGTGCCCCCGTCTATCAAGATCGTGTCCACGGCGGTCCGGCGGACCACTGGATCTGCCTGAAGGCCTTCCACGCGACGCAATCGGGACACGAACCCTTTGAGGTGGTCTATTCCCAGCATGCTCCATGCTTGATAAACGCATCCCTCCGATGGCAGGGCGATGTCGGCGAGCATGAGCTCCGAAGCGGGATCGAACCCTTCGGGGTAGTAGGCCACGATGCTGCCGTCGGCAAACTCCTCGAGTTCGCCTTTGGAGCGGATCTGGGTCTCGTCGGCGCCCATCCCCACGCCCGCGATTCCATATGCCGATCGGCCGCAGTCCGCACAGTATGACCCGTCCGGGTTGCGCCCGGGCCCTTCGGTGCGGTCGTACGCAACCGCCCAACCGCCGCCGAAGTCGGCGGCGCGTTCCGCTGCCGGAGGTGTTGGCTCGTCAGGCGCAAGGACCGAGCACCAGGCCTTGTTTTCTGCCTTTCGCCATAGAACCGCGTACAGGTCTGCGACGGCA
>JBFJTO010000084.1:0-6469 GCA_041625295.1 Acidimicrobiia bacterium
GCGCAGATACCGATAGAACTCCATGTGGCCGCCCTGATACGAGGTGACCGCGATGGCCTGCGCATCCTCCTGGAGGGCGGTCTCGACTATGTCGAGACCGGATCGGCTGTGGCCAAGGTGGATCACCTCGGCACCGGATGCCTGCAGCATCCTGCGAAATATGTTGATCGAAGCGTCGTGACCATCGAACAAGGTGGTTGCGGTCACGAATCGGATCTTGTGGACGGGTTGATACTCGCTCATGGCAACAGCACAACCTTACCGAGTGGCGGCGGGCAGCCGGTTCGGGCCGTGGTGGCATACTTGCCGTTACACCATGCGATTCCACAACGATCTCCAGCCGACGACCGACCTCACTTATGCCGACGTCTTCCTGGTTCCTTCGCTGGGTGCCGTCGAGTCCAGGATGGACGTCGACCTGACTCCCGCAGACGGCATCGGAACCACGATCCCGGTGGTGGTGGCCAACATGACCGCGGTATCTGGGCGCCGCATGGCCGAGACGGTGGCCAGAAGAGGCGGGTTGGCAGTGCTCCCCCAGGACATACCGGCGGCCGCGGTCGCAGACATGGTCTCGGCGGTCAAGCGCGCCGATCTGACCCTCGACACGCCCATCGCCCTCGGCCCCACCGACACGGTCACCGCGGCTCTCGACCTCATAAACAAGCGAGCGCACGGTGCCGTTGTCGTGATCGATGACGACCGGCGCCCGATCGGCATCTTCACCGAAGCCGACGCCACCGGTGTCGACCGCTTCAGCCCACTGGAATCGGTGATGAGCACCGATCCAATCACTCTCCCCGACACTCTCGACCCCCAGGGCCTGTTCGAAGCTCTCACGATTCGCCGGCTCCACTTCGCTCCGGTCGTGGACGACCGCGGACGATTGCGCGGGGCCATAACCGAAAGGACTGCGCTCCGATCCGCCCTCTACAAACCGGCGCTGGACGCCAACGGCACACTGCTCGTCGCTGCCGCGCTTGGGGTCAACGGCGACGTAGCCGCCCGCGCACGGGAACTGCGCGACCTGGGCGTGGACGTCCTTGTACTCGACACCGCCCACGGACATCAGGAGAAGATGCTGGAATCGCTTTCGGTCGTGCGCAAGGCGGTCCAGGATCTTCCGATAGTTGCCGGAAACGTCGTGACCGCCGCCGGAACTTTCGACCTCCTCGATCGAGGCGCCGATGTGGTCAAAGTGGGCGTGGGCCCGGGAGCGATGTGCACGACCCGGATGATGACGGGAGTGGGAAGACCACAGTTTTCGGCGGTAGCAGATTGCGCGATGGCGGCACGCTCGCGGGGCAGGCATGTTTGGGCCGACGGAGGCGTCAAGCATCCTCGAGACGTCGCTCTGGCACTGGCTGCCGGGGCCTCGACCGTGATGATCGGATCCTGGTTCGCCGGCACCTACGAGTCTGCTGCCGACGCTGCCAGGGACGCCGATGGCCGCCTCTACAAAGAGAACTATGGCATGGCCTCCGCTCGGGCCGTCACCAATCGCAGCCGGAACGAGACTGCGTTCGAGCGCGCTCGCAAGGAGATGTTCGAAGAGGGGATCTCGTCATCGAGGATGTATCTCGACCCGACCGCGCCCAGCGTGGAGGACAAGATCGATCGGATCGCAGCCGGCTTGCGTTCCGCATGTACCTACGCAGGAGCAATCGATCTCGAGCAGTTCCACCTCAGAGCCGTCATAGGACTTCAGTCGGCGGCCGGCTATGCAGAGGGTCTTCCCCAGGCGAGAAGTTGGTGAATTGACCCCTGGTGGACAGCCATGGGCCGGGTTATGGTGTGAGCCGGGCAAATTGGAGTAGGGCATGAAGAGCTTTCACGGAAGGCTTATCTCGCATGAAGGCGGGGAGGCCTTTGAGGTTGCGATCCAGATCGACGAGGACTGGGTCCGCGCATTCAGTGGGCACAAACGCATGGGTGCCTGGCATCGCGATGCCATCGCCTGCGAGCGGATCACCGCGTTCCGGTTCCGACTCGAGATGGACGGGATCAGCTACACGTTCACTCCCAGCGACCCCACCGGGTTCTCGGACACGATCGGGGCTGTTGTCGATCTCCGCCCCACGACACGGTTCGGGCTGGGACCGCGGGTACGTGCCGCAAAGACGGAGATGGCCGCAGCCAGGGCCGGGCGAGCCGACATAGACTGATCGCCCCGACGAAAGAGCGATCTTGTCCGATTCCCCAACCCAGATCCTTCGAGACGAGCACGAACTCATCCTCGAGGTAACCGCTGTGCTCGGACGGCTCGTGGCCGCTTCACCCGGACCGATCACCGACCGGGACACCGCGGCCGATTGTGTTTCGTTTCTCAAGCTGTACGCCGACGCCTGCCACCACGCCAAGGAAGAAGACATCCTCTTCCCGGAACTCGAGCGGCACGGAGTTCCCAACGAGGGCGGCCCGATTGGAATGATGCTCCATGAGCACAGGATCGGCAGAGGGTTCGTGGCGGGGATGGGCGCCGCCCTCGAATCGAACGACGACAACGCCTACAAGTCCAACGCGGCCGATTGGATTGCCCTGATCACAGGTCACATCAGCAAAGAGAACTTCGTGCTCTTCGGCATGGCTGATCAGATCGTCACAGGCGCCAACTGCACCACAGTGTGCGCCGATTACGAACTGGCATGCTCGCGACGATTTGGCGGAAAGACCAGGGATGAACTGGAACGCCTGTCGTCAGATTTGATTTCCCGCTACCCCGGCTGACCACCAAGCCGGTCGATGGCCATCTGGAGTTCGGTTATCTGAAACGGCTTCGACAGATGTGCATCCATACCTGCGGCTAGACACATCTCTTTGTCTTTTTGAGACGCGTGAGCCGACAGCCCCACGATCGGTATGCGGGCTCCCCTCTCGCGAGCGCGCAGCAACATCGTGGCTTCGACTCCATCCATTTCCGGCATTTCCATGTCCATGATCACGATGTCGGGCGATGCCTTCTCGATGGTCTCCAGTGCTTCGACGCCCGTCGCAGCACCGCGGGCCCTGTGACCGAGGCGCTCGAGCGACCGGATAATCACCGCGCGTCCGGTTGGCGAGTCGTCGACGACGAGCACATCCAGTTTCCGGCGCCGCTCCAACAGCCAATGCCGGTTGACGAGTGGGCCATTGCTCGAACCCCTCTCGACTAGCTCGCGGGTTGCCTCGATCAGGTCGATCGGCGAGATCGGACGGGGAAGGTACCCGGCCACCCCAAGCGTGGCGCATCGGGACCCGTCACCTCTTTGACCGTTCGGTGCGACCAGGAGGAGAGGAACCGAGCCGAGTGTGGGGTTGGCGAGAAAATGCTCGGCGGCGTCGAAGGGTTTTGCGACCGGTGCCAGGATCACGGCCCCCGGGACCTCGCCGGGCCGATCCGACATCGCCGCAGCCGCGGCAGCCACGGCAGTCGACGGAAACCCCACCGGATCGAACTGTCCGTGCCGGAGCACGTCGGTCAACAGGCGTGCGGTCTCCGAAGCAGCTATCACCATCACCCAGCTGGACGGCGTGATCGGCGTGACCTCGGGACCGGCGGCACGCGGGAAGTCGAGAGTGAATCCGACCACCGTTCCCTCGCCGGGCCGGCTCTCGACCTCGACTTCGCCCCCCATCAACTCGATGACAAGGCGAGCGATGGCCACTCCGAGCACGCTCACCCCGGGCCCAACATTCCCGAACGGAAGAAACGCCTCCTCCAGCTCCTCAGGAGTCATACCCGAACTCGTATCCCTGATCGCAAACCGAACAGAAACGGAACGCAGGTCTTGTTTCAGAACCTGCGCACCAACCTGGACTCTGCCGTGGTTGGTCCAGGCCACCGCGTTGGCTATGAAGTGGCTGAGCACCTGGCGCAACCTGGACGGATCACCGACGAGGTCGGTGGGAAGTGCGGTGAGGCCATGAACGGACAGTTCGATGTTTCGATCCGCCGCCACTGGAGCCACCGCCTTGGCAGCCTCCTGGATCGTGTCGGGAAGACGGAACGGAACCGGATGGAATTGAAGCGTTCCCGCGGCCAACTCCGCGGCATCAAGCAGATCGTCGACGATCGCAGAGAGGTTGTCTGCAGCCGTGGATACCGCTCCGAGTTGAGATCTCACCTCTTCGATGTCGTCCGATCCCATGGCGATCTGGACCGAACCGGAGACCGTCATGATCGGAGTTCTCAACGCGACGCCGAGTGTGCGGAGTGCCTGTCCCACAGCCTCCTCGATGAACGGTGAACTCATGACGCCATTCTCGCCACAAACGCGGCGCGATGCACGAACTCCTTGCCGGCGTGCCCCTCTCGAGCAACAGATCCTCGCCTGCAGCAACCGCACGGTGGTTTTCGCCTGATCGGTAAACCTTCCGACCAGCTGGTGCGAGTTCTGAATGGGCTGGGACCACGACCAGGACGGAGAATCACGCATGAGGAAGGTCACGGCTTTCATCGCCTCATTTGCCGCGGTATTGATAGCCGGCACGGCCATCGCCCAAATGAGCGGCACCCCAACCCACCAAGAGACGCCGGCTGCCGCCGAAACGGTTCTGTCCGAACCGAATACCGTCGAGACGCCCAGGACGACAGACTCCAGAGAAAAGTCAGAACAGACCTCTGACCAACCATCCGGCGACTCCAAAGAGGTGTTTGAGGAACCTCCGGAGAAGACTGTGTCCGAGCACACACCCGACGCCGAGAAGCGCGAAGAACCAATCACCGTTCCACTCGAGGTCGTCGAAGAGCCGCCGCCCGACACAGACGCGCCCGAGATCGTCGTGATATCGCCGGTGAACGGGCAGGTGTTCGAGACAAAGACGGTGCGATTCTCCGGCGAGACCGAACCGGGAGCGGCGGTCTTCAGCGGCGACTACCGGGCCGACGTCGACGAGACCGGACATTGGTCGATCGTGCTCGTGCTCAGGCCGGGAGGAAACCTCGCTTCATTCACAGCGGTCGATGCGGCCGGCAATGTCGGCAAGACCAGCCTCGAGGTTGTATGGCGAAGCGAATCGGCAGGAGAGCAAGAGTGGCGCTTCACCGCACATCAGCAATACGGGTCTTGCCGGGAAGAGATCCCCTACGACGTCTTCTGGGGGACCGGCAAACCGGGGAGCTGGATCCTCGTCTCTTCCGAGTTCGGTGCCGCCGACGCTCACATTTCGGAGAACGGCGAATGGGAAGTCAAGGTGACCTTCGAGAAGGCGCCGGTCGACAAGACGTTCCAGGTTGTGGTGAAAGACGCGTTTGGCGATCTAGCCAGATTCGATTTCACCCGAACCGGATAGGAGCCGCTAGGACGCAAGCTCTGCAACGGCGCGAAGGGTGGAGAGATCCAGAGACGCGATGGCGAGTGAAGTCACGTCGCTCTCTTTCCAGATCTCGAGGCGATCGCGAATCGCCTCTCGGGGTCCCACCAGCGCCACTTCGTCGACAAGAGCATCGGGAACTGCTTCCGCAGCTGCCTCCTTGTCACCAGCGAGGAAGAGATCCTGGATGCGGTTGGCGGCATCTTCGAAGCCGTACCTGCTGGCGAGATCGTGATAGAAGTTCTTCCCGCGCGCTCCCATTCCCCCGACGTAGAGAGCAAGCATGGGCTTGACGCTTCGACGGGCCTCTGCGATGTCGTCGTCCAGAACAGCCTGCACAGTGGGCACGATGTCGAACGCGGTCCGACCGCTCCGCTCCCTCCCTGCCGTAATCGAAGATCCGAATACCTCGTGGGCACGCTCGGGTGAGTAGAAGATCGGCAGCCACCCGTCGGCGATCTCGGCGGTGAGTTCAACGTTGCGAGGACCGATCGCTGCCAAGTACACCGGGATGTGGGGATGGGGCTTTCCGAGCATCTTCAACGGCTTGCCAAGGCCCGTGGCACCCTGCCCGTTGAAAGGTAACCGGTACTCCGAGCCGACATAAGAGACCGGACGCTCGCGGGCGAGCATCATGCGGACGATCTCCACGTACTCACGTGTCCGCGCCAGCGGCTTCCCGTAGGGCACGCCATGCCACCCTTCTACGACCTGGGGACCGCTGAGGCCGAGGCCGAGCCGAAATCGCCCTCCGCTGAGATCATCGAGGGTTGCGGCAGTCATCGCAGTCATGGCCGGAGTCCGCGCCGGCATCTGGAATATGGCCGAACCGAGCTCCAACGTCGAAGTTCTCGCTGCGATCGCAGCCAGAACAGTGGCGGCATCGCTCCCATAGGCTTCCGCCGTCCATATGCATCGATAACCGAGCTTCTCGACCTCTTGGGCAAACGCAGGGTCTCGTCCGACGCCAACCCCCCAATACCCTATGTTGACGTCGATCTGCATGTTCGTGTCCTTTCAGGCGTCGCCAGAATCCTAGGAAATGGGACCGGGTTGATCGCCGCCGCGAGTCATAATGTGGCATGAGTGTTGGACGGTTGATGACCCGGGGCATTGCTATCTGGGGGGCTGCCCTCATAGGTGAGGCGCTTTATGCGGTTCTCTACCCGGTGCCGGA
>JBFJTO010000085.1:0-6467 GCA_041625295.1 Acidimicrobiia bacterium
GCTGGCGGGCATCGTCACCGAGCGGGATGTCGTCGACGCGGTGGCCTCCGGAGCAGACGTGGCTCAGGCGTCCGTTGACGATTGGATGACCCGGAATCCCGACATTCTCGATCCGGACGTCAGCGTGGAGGCTGCATCCGATTGGCTTCTTGCCACCGGATACCGGCATCTCCCTGTGGTCGAGGAGGGCCGACTGCTCGGGATAGTTTCGATCAAGGACGTTCTTTGGGCCCTGGAGGGGGATAGAGAAGCCGATGTCTGAAGTGCACCGGGTGAGTTCGCTCACCACCGGCTTCGAGTCGGCCGCCAATTGGCTCGAGACCCGGGCATACGAGGTTCTGGTCGGGAACGATCACGTTCCCCCGATGATGACTTCCAGAATCCTCGGCACTCTTGTGTCCCGGGAAGTCGCGGTGGAAGCGGCCTCGGCAGTGTCGGTCGACAAGCCGCTTCGAACGGTTTCCGTTGCATTCACCATCATGGCGGCAGCCCATCCCGACTGGTTTCCGGTCTTCTCAGGAGATCTCGAGGTCATCGACCGGGGTGGAGTGGGGATCGAAGTCGCGCTCGAGGGCAGTTACTCGGTTCCCGGTGGCGTCGTTGGCAGATTGGCCGATCGTGGAGGTCTTCACCGGGTTGCCGACGACTCCATCGACCGGTTTTTCCTCGCCATCGTCTCCCGCCTCGAGTCGAGTTGACGAGGTGATCAGGTGTTCATCCACGACCACATAGAAGTCAACGCTCCCTTTGAAGCAGTGGTCGACGCTCTCGAATCCCTCGGTGCCGAAGTCGAGTTGATGGCACAGGCCGCCTACGAGCGCGGCGAGAGGCTGGCAGTAGGTCCGGGATCAGGATTCATGGCCGCTCCAGTCGCGTTCGAGGTGGGGCGACCGCTGGTCAGCGAAGATGGCGTGGCGATACCCATCGCCTGGACGGGGGCATCGGGCACGAATCTGTTGCCGCGCATGGACGCCGAGTTGGAGGCAACGAGGATGGGGACCTGCAGTACGAACCTGCTGTTCAGGGGGCGGTACTCGCCGCCTCTCGACAGCATCGGGGAAGCACTGGATCGCGTGCTGCTCCATCATGTCGCACAGGCCACCGTGGGCGCGTTCATGAGGCGTTTGGGCAGGGCGTTAGAAACCGAGGTCGGTTCCTCGTCCCGATGAGACCGGCAGGTCCAGGGCGACCGTGGTGCCTTTTCCTGGGGCCGAGTCGATCGACAATGTGCCATCGGCCAGCTCGGCCCGGGAGAGCATGTTCTCGATGCCCATCCCCCGGGGGCTGTTGTCGGGATCGAACCCGCTGCCGTTGTCTCTGACCTCGGCCCGCAGACCGTCCGTCCGGCTGGACAGCCCGACGTCGATGGTGCTGGGACTGCCGTGCCGAATCGCGTTGCTAACCGCCTCGCGGATGATGAACAAGGCGTCGTCGAGCGCTTCCGCCCGCGGGGTGAGTCGAATGTCCACATTGAAGTGCACCTCGAGGTCCCGCTGCGCGGTAAGACGTCCAACCATGCGTTTCAGGGTCATCTCGGGGTTGGCGACCGCCGACGCCAGCGACCTCAGATCGAATATGAAGGATCTCAGCGAAGAAATGGCGCCATCGATCCGATCGGCGGCATCATCCAACTTCGCCACCAACCCCTCGTCGGTGGACGTCATCACCAATGCCTGAAGCGAGAGTCCCACTGCAAAGAGGTCTTGGATCACGGCGTCGTGAAGATCGCGAGCTATCCGCTCGCGGTCCTCGATCACCGCGAGCCGGGTGACCCGTTCGTGCAGCCTCGCCGAGGTGACCGCACCACCGGCGATCGCCGCCAGAGCCCGTACGGTTGCCTCGTCCTCCTCGGTGAAACCGCCGTCCTTCTCGGCCAGATACAGGTTTCCGAAGACCCTGCGCCCAACCTGAATCGGCGCCCCCAGGAAGGATGTCATCTCGGGGTGGTGGGTGGGCACTCCCGTCGAGGCCGGATGGTCGGCAACGCGGTCGAGTCGCAACATCTGGGGGTTCCTGATCAACTCGCCGAGGACTCCTGCGCCGATCGGAGGGTGTCCGATGGCTGTACTCTCTTCAGACGAGATTCCCGAGGTCACGAAGTCGACGAGAGTTCCGTTCTCTCCTATGACGCCCAGGGCGGCATACCGGGCCCCGGTTGTTTCCCTCGCAGCTGTGGCGGTGGTTTTCAGCACCCCATGCAGATCGAGCTCGCCGGCCACTGCGGCGGCCGCCTCGATGAGGCCGGCGATCCCCGAGTCTGCTGTCAGGTCCATTGGCCGATAAGGCTACAGGGCTGAAAGCAGGTACCCTCAATGGTGGAGGTTTCATGAAGGTTCTGCTCGTTGATGATCATGAGGTCGTGCGCCATGGACTGCGTGCGATGCTCGACACGGTCGACGACATCGAAGTCGTCGGCGAGGCTTCGTCTGCCGACGAAGCAGTCAGAAGGGTGGGGTTCGACGACCCCGATGTCGTGGTTCTCGACGTCAGGCTGCCGGATCGCTCGGGAGTCGAGGCCTGCCGCGAAATCAGGGAGCGTTTCCCCGACGTGCGCGTTCTGATGCTCACCTCTTTCGCCGACGAAGAGGCATTGTTGGCCGCGATCATCGCCGGAGCATCCGGGTACGTGTTGAAGAGGATTCGTGGCAATGACCTGGTCGACTCGATTCGAAGGGTGGGCCGGGGGGAGTCTCTGCTCGACTCCGACATGACCCAGAAGCTGTTCCGACGGTTGCGTGGCGACGATGTCGATGATCCCATGCTGTCCCGGCTCTCTCCGCAGGAGCGGACGATTCTCGAGCACATCTCCCACGGCAAGACGAACCGTCAGATCGCAGAGGACATGTTTCTGGCAGAGAAGACTGTCAAGAATTACGTTTCCAACCTGTTGGCCAAATTGGGCATGAGCCGCCGCTCAGAGGCTGCCGCCTACATGGCGAGGGTGACTGCCAACAAGGAGCAGTACCCGCCAGAAGAGTGGCCCGACGGCAACGATCCCACTTCCTCGTAGGCAGACGTGGCCAGGCAGAGCTCAAAACCGCGCAATGCTCCCGTGCGACCGGCAAAGAGGTGGCGACCGGGACTAGGCACCTATGTGGGTCTGGCGGCTGTGGCAGTCATTGTCGCGCTGGTCGTGTTGTCGCCCGAGGCTCCCGGATACGCATACGGCGACATGGGGAACGCGCATGTCGCTTCGGCCGACGAACCCCACGCCCCTTACAACTCCGCACCGCCTTCTTCGGGTCCTCATCTTGGATTCTTGGCGCCATGGGGTGTGCACGTGGATCCGGTCCCGGCCGAACTGTTCGTTCACAACCTCGAGGACGGCGGAGTCGTGTTCACATATGACTGCCCGGGCGGGTGTCCGGAATTCGCAGCCAGTCTGACTGAACTGGTTTCGGGCCTGGGGGACGGGGCGCTGTTGACCGCCTATTCGGGAATCGTGGACGCCGAAGGGGTCGGTCACCGCGGGGCTGTCGTTGCTTGGACGAGGGTTCTCTACTTCGACGATCTGGACGAGGCGACGAGAGCCGAGATCGATTCATTCGTGGGGTTGTATCGCGGAGTTGACCATCACCGCGGCGGGTCGTGAAAACCTTCAGAGCTTGTGACGGAACCCGTATCGCCTGGTATCAGCAGCGGGGATCAGGCTCGCAGCCAGCGGTCCTGCTCTCGCATGCGACAGGCTTCAACGCCGGTGTTTGGACGCCGGTGACCCGGGGATTCATGGAAACCGGTTGCAATGTCATTTCCATCGACCACAGGAATCATGGGAGATCGCAACGGGGGTTGGTGCCGACGTCTTGGTGGGATTCGGCGCGGGATCTGTGCATCCTGGCAGAGAAGTTCGATCGTCCTGTCATCGGCGTCGGCCACTCGATGGGTGCCACGACCTTGGCCGTGGCTGCCGCCAATCGTCCGGAGCTCTTCTGTGGTCTCGTGCTTGTCGAGCCGGTCATCGCCCCCCAGCCGATGCGCCGCGACGTCGACCATCCGATCATCACCACGACTCTGCGGCGAAGGCCGATCTTTGACAGCGTGGACGCTGCCCGGGTGTCGTATCTGCGGGTCTTCTCGAATTGGGAACCGTCGGCACTGGACGGGTACCTGGAAGCCGGTCTGGAAACGGTGGATGCCGGTGTCAGACTCAGTTGCCGGCCCGACGAGGAGGCGGAGATCTACAGAGCCGGATTCGCAAGCGGTGCTCTGGACCATCTCGGTCGGATCGCAGCCCCGGTGTCGGTGCTGGTCGGTGAGAAAGAAGACACGTTCCCCATCACATGGGCCCAGGAGATCACCTCGAGATGTCGCCGCGGCAGTCTCGAGGTCGTTTCCGGTGCCGGTCACTTCCTTCCCATGACCCACCCTCATGCGGTCGTGGAGGCGTGTGAGCGTCTTTCCGCCCTGCTCACCCACCTATAGACGCACCGGCGGCGAGTATCGCCCCGGTGAGCAGCTGGAGACGGGCTGTGGCTCCGAGAATGGCCACCAATCTCGAAGGGTCATCGCTGCGGGTGATCGTGCGGATCAAGGGTGTCGTGAAGGGAACCAGAAACACTGCCACGGCCGTTGCCGGCGGTGTGACTCCCACGACCGCTCCCGTACCGATCACGAGGAATGCCCCGAGGATGAGAGCGGTGTAGAGCGTGCGTGCACCCCCATGGCCCAAGATCACAGCCAGCGTGCGTTTGCCGGCACGGCGGTCGGACTCGAGATCTCTGAGGTTGTTGGCGACGAGGATCGCCGCCGCCAGCGCCCCCATCACCGCCCCCAGCCACCACGAGTCCGCGGGAGCGGTGCCGTCATGGGCGAATCGGGTGCCCACCGTTGCCACGAACCCGAAGAATATGAAGACCGCGAACTCACCGAGACCCCTGTAGCCATAGGGGATCGGTCCGCCCACATACGTGAGCATCGCCAGGATGGAGACGACTCCGATGACGGCGATGGCCCAGCCCGCGATGGTTATCAGCCAGATACCTGCCGCAGTGGCCACACCGATCGCAATCGCGGTGGCGATCCACATCGACCGAGCCGAGATCTTTCCGCTGGCCACCATCCGTTCCGGCCCACGCCGATCCGCGGCATCCGCGCCTCGGGCGGCATCAGAAGCGTCGTTGGCGAAATTGGCGGCGACCTGAATCGCCAGCGAACCGATCAGGCATCCCCAGAATGCATCGGCCCGAAACACGCCGTCTCCGCTTGCCAGACCGGACCCGACCAGCACCGGCGCAATTGCCGCCGGAAGCGTCTTGGGTCGTGTCGCCTGAATCCATTTCCGCATCGGGCCAGGGTAAACACACCCCTATCCTCGCAGCGGTGTTCGACGACTTGATGCTGAGCCCCGCGAGTTTCCTGTCCGTTTGGGCGGCCGGGATCTGCTTCGCGACTGCCGCGGTTGCCCGTTGGAAGGTTGTGGGGGCCGGTTTCTTCTGGATTGCCTGTGGTGCCATCGTGGCCGTGGGAGCCGGAGCAGCGTTCGGTGGACCCGCAGCGATAGCGGCGATGGCTCTCACCGTTGCCGCCGCTCTTTTCGCTCGCCGGGGTGAGATCGCATGGTGGTTCCTGGTGGCGGCCGGCCTCGCTTTTGCGCTTGGGGCGGATACGAGTCTTTCTCTGGTCGCAACCGGCGCCGCGGCGTGGGGAGGTGTGTCCGTCGAGATGCTGCTCGGACACTGGTATCTGGTGGATCCTCGTCTGCCTCGCTCCGCTCTGAGAAGACTGGCAGGAGCTGCGATGCTGGGAATCGTTGCCGACGCTGCTCTCCTGTCCTGGGCGGGTGCCGCGTCAGGTCACGGCCTGTTGGGTGTGGCGTTTGTGGTTCTGGCCGGCATGGGACTGTTGCTGATGGTCGGCGTCTGGTTTGCCATCGGCGAGACCGGCTACGAGGGGGTGATGGCCGCCACAGGTCTGTCGTATCTCGCAGTGCTCACGGTGCTCGGTGCGGCGGCACTGGGGCGGGGTTTGCTGTGACGCCTGTGCTCAGTAGTGCCACGGGTAGCTGCGGAAGTCGGGTGGGCGCTTCTCAAGAAACGCGTCTCTTCCCTCTTTGGCCTCGTCGGTCATATATCCGAGACGCGTGGCTTCACCCGCAAAGAGCTGCTGTCCGACCAAGCCGTCGTCCACGAGGTTGAACGCATATTTGAGCATGCGTTGAGCGGTCGGCGACTTGGCGGTTATCTCGGCTGCCCATTCCAGGGCTGTCGACTCCAGGGCGGCGTGGGGTACGGCCTCATTCACCATTCCCATCGACACCGCTTCTTCCGCCCCGTAGTTCCTCCCAAGAAAGAAGATCTCCCTCGCCTTCTTCTGTCCGACCATTCGGGCCAAATAGGCGGATCCGTATCCGGCGTCGAACGAGGCCACGTCGGCATCGGTCTGTTTGAAGATCGCGTGGTCCTGGCAGGCGAGGGTCAGGTCACATACGACGTGGAGACTGTGGCCCCCGCCCACAGCCCACCCGGGTA
>JBFJTO010000086.1:0-6423 GCA_041625295.1 Acidimicrobiia bacterium
ATCGGAACCCGCATCTGGCACGACCGCTATGCAGAACTGAGTGCATCCATCGTGGCCGGCTTGTTCCTCATCGGCTTCGGGCTCCCACCCTCGATTAGGCCCTGGCAGCTCCCCAACGAACCGACCTGGGAAGCCGCCGGCGTGTTCCTCGTGCTCGCTGTCGCGGTCGGCGTCGTCTTGTTGGTCGTGCTAGCACGAGACGCCCGACTGCTGGCTGTCTCTCCCAACCATCGAGAAGCAGACTCGCCCCGTCCATGAGCTTCGCGGTCCCAGACATTTCACCTCGCAGCGGTTGGCTGTCTGCTGACTCCATTCCGAACCCTTTTCGCGCCTCGGTTTCTCGCCCGGGGTGAGTGTTGGCCCTCCCGCAGGGATCTGGCCGCTCGACTTGATAGTGATGCACATCTCGCAAACCGGGCATGGGGGCGGAGTTCTGTGGCAACGGGGCGGGGCCGACCGGAGGTTGGCCTGTGGAGGATTGAACCCTCCGGTAAGCCCTGCCCTGTCCGAAAGTTCACCGTTCCCGGCCGAAGGGTTCCGGGAACCCAGGTGGCTACTTCGGAGAATAAGTAGACAGTAGGTGAGTCTGTGGAGGTGCTCGTGACGGACCGTCGTATCGGATTCTTGGCGGCCATCGGTGTCGCCGTTCTTGGTATCTCCGTGGTAGCTCCGGTTCATCCGGCTGTTGCGGTCGGAGGCGAAGAGTCGCATTGTGTGGTGGAGGTGATCGATCAACAACCCGATGGGGAACTGGTGCTCGGGCGGATGCGCTGCTACGGAACATTCGCCGAGGCGGTGGCTGATGTGTCCGGCGGCGACATCAGGCTGGATGCGGATGCTACCGGTGCGGTCTTGTTCTCGGACGCGGAGACGGGGGCCCTGTTGGCGTCGTTTACGTTGGGAGTCCATTTCGATGGTTTCAACGGGTCGGGGAGTTCGATCAGCGTGGTGGGCGACTCGTGTACGGGAGGCTGGTGGAACACTGGCACTGCCTGGGCGAATCGGATCTCGTCGTCGAGGAATGGTTGCTACCGCCTCATCCACCATGATGGTCCTAACAAGACGGGGGCGTCGGAGAGCACCGTGGGGGCGGGTGTGACCCACAATCTGTCGTCTGGGTTGAACAACAAGGCTGAGTCGGTGTCGTACTGGTCGAGCTGACCGACACTGGCGGCTCGGACCGGCGGGGTCTGCCAAGCTTGGCCGCGATGACGGATGAGCGCAGTGACGCCGAGGTGATCGCAGCCTCGTGGGTGGAACCGGAGATCTTCGGTGAGCTTTTCCGGCGTCACTACCGGGCGGTGTATGCGTATGCGGTGCGGACGGTGGGCCCGGAGGACGGGTCGGATGTGGCGGCTGAGGTGTTCGTCCGGGCTTTTGGGGCGCGGCGACGCTTCGATACGAACTATTCGGGTGCTCGGCCGTGGCTGTTGGGGATCGCCGCTCACCTGGTTAGCAACCATTACCGGAAGCAGGGACGCCAGGCCCGCGCCATTGACCGTCTCCGCAAACACGCCGAAATGGCCACTGGCTTCGAGACCGAGATTGTCGATCGGCTCGCCGCTCAGATGGCCGGTGACACACTCAGGAAGGCCTTGGCGAACCTTCGCCGCCAAGAGTGGGAGGTGGTCTCACTGTTCGCTTTGTCCGGGCTGTCCTATCGGGAGATCAGCCAGGCACTGGGGATCAGCGAGGGAACGGTGAAGTCCCGCCTCAACCGGGGTCGGACCAACCTGCGGAACCTGCTGAGGGGTTTCGGCGAATTAGTAGGGGATGACAGTGATGAATGACGGAACCGATCCCCTCGAGCTGTTCTGGCGTTTCGCTCAACCGGCTGTGCCATCGGTTGAGGAGGAACGGACGGCGCTCGCCCGGCTGCAGGAAGCCATCGACACCGAGACGGCGCTGCCTACCAACCGGCGGCAGCGGTGGGTACGAGTTGTGCCGGCTCTGGCCGCCCTAGGACTTGTTGTTGCATTGGTCGCGGCCCTTCTCGTAGCCAGACCGGGGCCGGCCGTAGCCGCACTGGCCGAGATCGCCCGTGCCGCCCGCCAAGCTGAGCCGCTCGACGTTCCCGACGGCTCTTTCATCTACCGCCAGTCCGAGGCGCTCAACTTGGTTGTGCGACCGGGCAGCGACCTGGGTTTGGATCGGCCATTCGTTGCCTACCTGCTACCCACCCGCCAAGAAACCTGGCGCCAACCCGCCACCCGCTTCTATCGTGCCGCCACCACCATCGGCACCCCCCGATTCTTCGACGACCAGGTGGCCACCGCCTACCAAGCCAACAATGGTTCCGCCCTCGACCGGGTCGGTGAGACCATCATCGAACAGTTCGTCGATGCCATCGATCCTGTCCTCGAAACCGACTGGCCCATCGAACCCACCGCTCTCCGCCAGGAAATGGAGTCCCAACTCGCCGAAGGCGCCGACGGGCGTCTCCTCGAGGTCCA
Source organism: Acidimicrobiia bacterium (assembly GCA_041625295.1). Lineage (GTDB taxonomy): Bacteria > Actinomycetota > Acidimicrobiia > Spongiisociales > ZC4RG35 > JBFGRR01. Next base: position 2,454 of record JBFJTO010000086.1, read on the forward strand.
ACTCTTCGACCTCGCCGCCGACATCCTTCGAGACAACGTCGACTCCCACCTGCGTGCCGCCGTCCTCGAGGTCCTCGCCGACCTTCCAATCGACGTTCTCGATCGGTACGGGGACGGCGCTGTCACCATCGCCATCACCTACCAGACCCATCTCACCACCCGCGATACCCTCACCATTACCTCTGACGGCATCCTGCTCTCAGAGTCGACAGTCTGGCTCGACTCCAACCCTGGGCTCGAAACCCCCGCGGTAACCGCCATCACCAAGATCACCTACAAGCCTCCCCGAATCGTGTCACAACTTCCCACGAGCTGAAACAGGGAACCCAAATGGCCTCTTGCGCGAATATATAGGTGACCGAGGGGACTTGGAGAATCATGCGATACAGGATGCAGGGAGCGTGGGTCGTTGCCATCGCGCTGATCATCATGGCTCTCGCTGCCACAGCCGCCTACGCCACTGCGACTTCCGGTAGACAGAACCTCGGTCAACATCCTTCCAACGGCTTTCTACTCTGTGGTGAAGCCGTCATCCGCGATGTTGCGGACAACGTCGCGTACAGCATGACGGTGTTTCCACTGAATAGCTGCTGGAACAGCGGCGCCAACAGCCAGAGTGGATGGCTCGGAGCTAGGGCAGACGGCTTCCGCGAAGGTGCCTATTGCAGCACGACCGGATATGCCTACAACAGCGGTCAGACGTGGCTATTTGGGGTCGGATCGGTTTTGTGCTCCAACCCAGTGGGTCTACAGGCTTTCCACACGAAGTCGTACCATCGGGCGTGGGACGTCACCACGTCGCAGTACGTGTATATGGGCACGGCGACCTCGCCCAACCAGAGTTACTGACCGACAGCGGCTGTACAGAAGGAGAGGGAATGTGACGAGTACCAAGGTAGCCGGGCCTCTGGCCCCTGGCGCGATTCTCACAAGGCATTGGCGGCCTTTGAGTCTCATACTGATGGTCTGCGCCGCGATCGTGGTCACGGTTTTCACCCTGCCGGCGCTTTCCAAGACACCGCTTTCGTTTGGGCGAATCCCCGCCGATGCCTGGCTCGAGGACGGATCGGTCGACTCCTCAAGAGTCCCCGACTATATCGTGGCGCTCGACCGCAACGGCGATCCGGCCGGGTACGTCAGGGCGGAAGCGATTCTGCCTGATTCGGGCCGTGGTGAGCCTGTGGACGGGCCGATCCCTGTTGTGGATGAGCGTCTGAATCTCGTCGGACACATGGTGCCGAGGCGAGGTTTCGTCCCGCTCGGAACGCCGTTCGATGACATACCGCCGGTTCCGACCTCAGTCGTCGAGGATCCTGCGACCGACGGTTAGCCAGTTAACCAAAGGTTGGGAGGGACCCAATCGTGGGTTGCGGTTGTCGACCCCGCGCTGTTATCAGCGTTTCGCTGCTGCGTTGGTCGACGCGTCGGAAGCACTGGGCTGTTGCAGATGGAGGTTGTTGGCATGCGAGAAGAAGGTTGGCCGGGCGTGATCAGGAGCGCGGTTAAGTCTCTGGCTGGGCGTTTGCGGCAGCGAAGGAAAGGTCACCGCGAGCAACGTCGAGAGCCAACCGCCTGGGAGATCGTTGATCGTGAAGCAAGGCGGTTGGAGTCGCGCCGTGGAGGTATCGGCGGGTAGCTGGGCAGGTCGTATCGTACCCTCAACGCACGCTTCGAGGGCCACCCATCAAGCCTGCGACATCCATATCACAGACCCTGTCGCGGATGAGTACTGGATCATGAGCCTCCCCTTTCGGTTTCCCGGACGGTTTGACGTTCCCCGGCCTGGCGGTGTGTGGGTGGTTGGGGAACCGGTGGTCCATCTGGATCGTCTAACTTTGATGAAGCATTGAGGAGGGTGTATGGGTCGAACCATTCGGGGTTGGTCGTTGGCGAGGTTGTTTGTGATGGTGGGGGTGTTGGCGATCTCAGCGGCGGCTTGGCAGCGATTCTTGAACAGGGGGTCGACGATGGTCTCATCGGACGCAACCCGGCTCGCAGAGTCGAGCTTCCCCGACTCGTCGAGCCATCCCACCGCTACCTCACCGCCGAACAGGTGACCCGATTGGCTGAGGCGATGCCCAGCGGCCAACACAAGACAATGGTCTATGTGCTCGCCTATGGAGGCCTTCGATGGGGTGAACTCGTTGCACTACGGCGTGGTCGGGTAGATGTTCTCCGTCGCACCCTCCAGATAACACAGTCCGCCACCGAGATCGCCGGACGCCTCGAGTTCGGAACGACAAAGACCCATCAGTCGCGAACCGTGCACCTTCCAGCCTTCGTTTCCGAGATGGTGGGCCGGCACCTCGAGGACGTCGAAGACACGGTGGAGGCGTTGGTGTTCGTCGCCCCACGCGGTGGGCCGCTTCGGTATCCGAACATGCGAAAGGCCGTCTGGGATGGTGCGCGTGAGCGGGCCGGCGAAGACCTCGCCGAGATCACCCCACATGACCTGCGTCACACGTGCGCGTCGCTGATGAGAGCAGCAGGTGCGGATGTCAAAGCCATCCAACAACAGCTCGGACACCGCAACCCGTCCGTCACATTGAACACCTACACCCACCTTTTCGAAGGTGATCTCACCGAAGTGATGGACCGTCTCGACACCCATTCCGCGACCGGATCGCGTCCTGAGCGCGTCCTGGGCGACATCATCGACCTACCGCACAGAAACCAAAACCCCCGCTGAGCAGGGGTTTTGGTGGCTCCGGGGGTGAGACTTGAACTCACAACCTGCGGATTAACAGTCCGCGCCACGGCATTTCTGGGTCGGCTGACGGTGCAGCACCGAGGGAGGAACAACCCTTGCTGACCAGGCGTTTCGCGCCTCTCAACGGCTTCGGTCAACTTGTGTTGAGTCGGGGCGTTTCTCGCCCTATCGCGCCCTCAGCGCGCCCCGGCGGGCACCCTCCCTCTTGCCGCGCCGACAGAGCGTTCTTCTAGATGGCGATCGCGATCTAGTCGGCGGTGAGTCGGCTCCTACGCAAGGCGTTCGCCGATATCTCGGGAGATCGCCGCGAGGAGTGCGTAGCGAACGACTTGCGTCGCTGCCTGGATGAGCCGTTTCAAGGCCAGCGGTGGGTCTTCGTGCCCGCCTCCGTAGACATGCTTCTGAGCGAGTTCCGCGAAGGCTCCGGCGATGGCCTCGACCTGCTGCTGGACAACCGCCCATACCTGAACCGACTCAGCAGCTGGGACACCGATCATGTACAGGCGGGCAATCGATACAACGAGCGGCCGGTACTGGTCCTCGGTGACCGCGAGTCGGCCATCGTCGATTCGAAGCACTCCAAGGTCAATGGCCTGTCGGATTGGCAGTGCATCGCTGGATCCCAGAGCCTCAACGAGAAGCGTGTGGATATCTTGCTCGGCGTCGCTCTCACCTGCGGCGAGCCTTGCGAGCCCTTCTGTGGACAGGTCACTGGACTGGAGTTCCAAGAAGTCCCTGATCGCTGGAAGCGAATAGCCGCGTTCCTTCATCCTGCGGATCGAGAGGAGCCGGTCAAGGTGTGACTTGCTATAGATGCCCAGCCTGCCATCAAGCCGCGGAGGGGGCAGCAATCCTTGATGCTGGTAGTACCGGACGGTGCTGGTCGTCAGGCCCGCAGCTTGGGCTAGTGCATCGATCGTGTACTCATCATCCATCGGAACGTGACCACTCATTGGGATCAGGCTACTGAGCGGGCGCGGTTTGCCCGTATCGATGATGGCAGCGCCGTGAACTCAGGTATCGGATCTGAGCTGCGACCAATGAGACAGCAGAGCAGCCAGGGCTAGTACTGGTCCAACCGGTAGGAGGGCCGTTCCGAAGCTGAAGACGAACAACAAGGAGAGCAAAGCGATGATCCCGGCCGTGAGCCAGATCAGCTGCGATTTCCCTCGCAACGCAGCGATGAGCGCCAACATCGATCCCACCACCGCAATCAAAGCAGCTGGGTTAGGACGGAGGTCGTCGTTTATCTGACCTTCG
>JBFJTO010000087.1:0-6418 GCA_041625295.1 Acidimicrobiia bacterium
CTTCTTTCCCAACGTTGGTGTGGCCACTGTCAAAGTTCTGGAGCGCTCGGGGCTGACGGTCGAATTCCCTTTCGATCAGACCTGTTGTGGGCAGCCCGCCTTCAACGCCGGATATACCGAGCAATCCAGACAAATGGCCAGCCACACCGTGGGTGTTCTCGATGCAACGGAAGGGCCCATCGTCGTGCCGTCGGGGTCTTGCGCCGCCATGCTGGTTCATCACGCGCCAGATCTGCTCCGGGGCACCGACATGGAGGATGCCTCGGTGAGAGTCTCTGCCAGGGTTCGGGAGCTGACCCAGTTTCTCGTAGATGACCTGGACATCACTTCGGTTGGTGCCACTGGTTCCGGCTCGGCTGCGTTTCATCGCTCCTGTCACGGTCTGCGCGGTCTGGGTCTGCGCGGTCAGGGAGAGGCTCTCCTCGACGAGGTCGAAGGCTTGGAGCGGTGTGAACTCGACGGCGCCGAGGAGTGCTGCGGATTTGGCGGGCTCTTTGCTCTCGAGTTGCCCGAGGTGTCGACTTCGATGATGGAAACCAAACTCGCCAACGTCGAGGCCTCGGGTGCGGATGTCGTCACCGGCGGAGACGTGTCCTGTCTGATGCATCTGGCCGGCGGGCTCAACCGGCGAGGCTCGGCCATCGAAGTCCGCCACATCGCCGAGATCCTGGCCGGGTCGTGACCACTTTCCGCGAACGCGCCAATCTCGACATCGACACGCCCAAGTCGGCGGCCAACGATCTCGGGGCCCGACGTCTGGCCGCCCTGCGGGATCGAGCGGTCTCGGAGTACCCGGTCATGGACGATATGCGAGATCGGGCCCGGAGTATTCGCCTGCACACGCTGTCCAGCCTGGACTCGTATCTCTCCGAGTTCGCCGAGTCGGTCGCACGCGTCGGGGGGCATGTCTTCTTTGCGGGCGACGCTGATGAAGCCAAGGGCTACATCACGGCTCTGGCCGCTGATCGAGGCGTCAAGAAGGCGGTCAAGTCCAAGTCGATGGTCACCGAGGAGATCGAACTCAACGATGCCCTCGATGCAGCCGGGGTGGATGTGGTCGAGACGGACCTCGGCGAGTTCATCGTCCAACTGTCCGGAGACACCCCGTCGCACATCATCGCCCCGGTTCTGCACTGGACCCGGTTCGGGGTCGGCGAACTGTTTGCCGAGAAGATCGACGCCCCGTACACCGACGACCCGATCGAGCTGAACTCGATTGCCAGGGCACACCTGCGCAAGATCTTCCTCGAGGCGGACATGGGGATTTCCGGAGTCAACTTCGGTGTGGCCTCAACCGGATCGATCTGCACGGTCACAAATGAGGGAAACGGCCGGCTCAGCACGACTGCACCCCGAATCCACGTGGCGGTCATGGGGATGGAACGCCTGGTTCCCACGCCTGGTGATCTGGCGGTGATGCTGGAAGTGTTGGCCCGTTCAGCCACCGGGCAGCGGCTCAGCGTCTACACCAACATCGTCACCGGTCCGCGCCGACCGGGCGATCCCGATGGGCCCGACGAGTTCCACGTCGTGATCCTCGACAATGGCCGGTCCCGGGTTCTCGGGTCGCCGGAGTCCGAGATCCTCGCCTGCATCCGCTGCGGAGCCTGCTTGAACATCTGCCCCGTCTATCGGGAAGTGGGCGGGCATGCATACGGGAGCGTGTATTCGGGTCCGGTTGGTGCGGTGCTCACTCCGGCATTGATGGGCAAGGGGTTTGACCTCCCGTTTGCATCGAGTCTGTGCGGGGCGTGCCAGGAGGTGTGCCCGGTCCGGATCGACATTCCCCGCATGCTTCTGAACCTGCGTGCCCGTTCGTCGCAAGCGGGGGATTCGGAGTTTCGCTGGCTTCGCGCCGGGCTCTCGGCTTACGCCCGGGCGGCATCTCATCCGGTCTTGTGGCGTTCGTTCCTTGGGGCCGGGAGCATTGTTTCCCGCACCACCGGCCGCAGCGGGTGGGTGAGAAAGCTGCCCTGGCACGCGGGTGCCTGGACGGAGTCCCGGGATCTGATTTCTCCGGCCCGGCAGTCGTTCCATTCCTGGTGGAAGGCCAACCGTGGAACCTGAAGCCTTCCTCGCAACCGTGGCTCGAGCCGTCCGCGACGCTGAGATTCCCGGCGGCGGTCCTCCAGGACTGCTCGTCCCCGACCTCGCCGAGGTCGAACTGGTCGAACGGTTCACTGCCGCGTTGACGGCGGTGGATGGTGAGGTGCATCAGGGTCCGCCAGCTGATGTCCTCCAGGAGTTGGTCGACCGCTACGGGTCGAAACGGTTTCTCGCCTGGGCGGGATTCGAGGATCTGGCCGGGTTGTTGGTCAGTCGGGGCCTGGAGCAGGTTTCCTCCCACGTTTCGGTCGAGGAGAGATTGGAGCATCAGCGCCGCTACATGACCGTGGATCTAGGGGTCACCGGCGCCGAGGCAGGATTCGCCGAGTCGGGTTCGATCGTGGTTCGCTCGGGGCCAGGCCAGCCCCGGATGGCATCGCTGATTCCGCTGGTCCATGTGGCTGTGTTGCGGAAGGACCGGATCTATCGATCGTTGGCTCACTGGGCGAAGGAGGAGGCGGCCACGGTTGCAGGCGCCTCCAACCTCGTCTTCATCACCGGACCCTCCCGCACCGGCGACATCGAACAGGTCCTCAACCTCGGGGTCCATGGCCCCAAGCACGTTCACGTGGTGCTTGTCTGAACTGGGGACCGACCCGGTCGCCGGCGAGTTAGCGTTCCTTGCCAATGGCAGACCTTCCCGGGATCTTCGTCAACATCCTCGGCCCGGTGTTTCTGCTCGTGGCCCTCGGAGCCGTGCTTGCGAAGAAGGTCGCCCTCGACGCCCAGACGCTCGCCAAGCTCTCGTATTGGCTCTTGGGACCCTTCTTCGTCTTCGACATACTCGCTTCCGCGGACCTGGAACCGGGCCTGGTGCTGCGGATGGTGGGAGCGATCGTTGTGACGATGGTCGCGGTCGGCGTCGCCGTTGCCGGGGTCTCCCGGATGCTGGGCCGGTCCCGGCCGGTCGCCTCGGCGGGTGTTCTCACCTCGATTTTCGGAAACGTCGGCAACTTCGGTCTCGCCATCGTCGCCTTCACGTTCGGCGAGTCGGCCCTTCCCCTGGCCGGTATCGCACTCTTGACGATCAACATCATCGGTCTCATCGTCGGAGTTGGAGCGGCGACCTCCCTCAGTGCGCCGCCATGGCGCTCGGTGAGGGCGGCTCTCACCGCCCCGATGACCCTGGCGGTTCCTCCCGCCGTCCTGGTGAACGTCACGAATTGGGACATGCCGCTCTGGCTCGACCGACCGGTGTCGCTTCTCGCCGGAGCGTTGATCCCCACCATGCTGGTGACACTCGGTGTGCAGATCGCGGCGATGCAAAGGCCCCGCTTCGACGCCGATGTGGGCGTTCCGCTCATCGCCAAGCTCGTCGCCGCGCCGGCGGTCGCTTGGTTGGCCGCAGGCCTCCTGGGTCTCAGCGGGGTGCCGGCAGGGGTGGTGATCGTCCAGAGCGCCATGCCGGCTGCCGTGTTCACGGCGCTGATCGCCCTGGAGCACGATCTCCTGCCCGACCTGACCACGACAATCGTCTTGACCGGCACGCTGGCATCCATCGCCACTCTTCCGGTTGTGATCGCCCTGGTTTCCTGACTGCCTATCCTCGATGGATGGTTTCCCGCCGCCTCGCCAAGTTCGGCAGCTCCGTTTTCACCGAGATCTCGGATCTGGCGCGTCGTCACAGTGCGATCGATCTCGGGCAGGGTTTCCCGGGATGGGAGGGCCCTGACTTCGTGAAGGCCGAGGCTGCGAGGGCACTGGTCGAGGAGTCGAATCAGTACCCGTCTTCGATTGGCATACCGGTCCTTCGCAACGTCATCGCCGAGCGCTGGCAGAAGGACACCGGCCTCGCCATCGACGCCAACGCGTCGGTCACGGTCACCTCGGGTTGCACCGAAGCACTGGCCGCCACCTTCCTCGGTTTGTTCGAGCCGGGTGACGAAGTGATCCTCTTCGAGCCCTTCTATGACGCCTACCCGGTGGGTTGTTCGCTGGCCGGTGCCGTACCCCGGTTCGTGACGCTCCGTCAGCCCGACTTCTCGGTGCCGTTGGACGAATTGGCGGACGCCTTCGGCCCGAAAACTCGGGCGATCGTCGTCAATACCCCCCACAACCCCACCGGACACGTCTTTACCCGGAATGAGCTGCAATCGATTGCAGATCTATGTCATGAACACGATGTCTTCGCCATCACCGACGAGGTCTATGAACGAATCGTTTACGACGCCGAGCACCTCCGTCTCGCGACGTTTCCGGGCATGTGGGAGCGGACGCTCACGCTGTCCTCCATCGGCAAGGCCTTTTCGTTGACGGGGTGGAAGACGGGTTGGGCGATCGGCCCCGAGCCGCTGACACGGGCTGTCCGGGCCGCGCATCAATTCCTGACTTTCACGACTCCGAACCCGATGCAATACGGGTCTGCCGCTGCCCTGGGTGCTCCCGACTCCTATTTCACCGATCTGCGGTCGTCCTACCGTCGGAAACGAGATCTATTGGCAGGCGGTCTCACGGCGCTCGGCTTTGAGGCCTACATTCCCGACGGGGCTTATTACATCCTCGCCGGCCACCGGCGCTTCGGGTTCTCCGATGACGTGGCGTTCGTCTACCACATGGTCGAGACGGCCGGGGTTGCCGCCATCCCTCCTTCGGCCTTCTATAGCAAGCCTGCCGACGGAAGGGACATGGTCCGGTTTGCGTTCTGCAAGCCCGAGGGATTGCTGCAGGAAGCTCTGGAGCGGCTGGAGGCCTTGTAGACGATCAGGGGATCAGGAGGACCTTTCCGGTTGTGGCTCTCGACTCGAGGAGCCGATGGGCATCGGAGGCGCTACGCAGAGGCACCGTGAGCCCGATCCGGACGTCGAGTTGTCCTGATCCGACCCAACCGAGCACCTGGCCCGCTCTGGCTACGAGCTCTTCACGGGTGGCGGTGTAGGTGAACAGCGTCGGACGGGTCAGGAACAGCGATCCTCGTCGCATCAAGTCCAGGGGCGACACCGGATCGACGGGACCGGAAGCATTCCCGAAGGTGACCATCATCCCTCGAGGTCGAAGCAAGTCGAGACTGGGCCAGAAGACAGACTTGCCGACACCGTCGTACACCACATGGAGGGGAGTGGGCCCGGCGATGTCGGTGATTTCTTCGGCGAAGTCGGCCTCGTTGTAGTTGATGACGTGATCGGCTCCAGCTGCTCTTGACACCGTCGCCTTCTCGTCGGTGCCGACAGTCGTGAACACCTCGGCACCATGCATCTTGGCGATTTGCGTCAGGAGAAGTCCCACGCCACCCGCGCCGGCATGGATGAGACAACGGTCACCAGGGCGAAGTGGATAGGTATCGGCGGCCAGGTATTGGGCTGTCATTCCCTGGAGCATCACCGCGGCGGCAGCTTCGAGATCGACCCCGTCTTCGACGGCGACTGCCGCCGCGGCCGGCACATCGACGATCTCGGCATAGGAACCGCCGGCTCTGGACCACACGACCCGATCCCCGGCATGGAAGCCATCGACGCCTGTGCCCACGCTCTCGACGGTTCCAGACCCCTCCAGACCAGGGACGAAGGGAAGCTCAACCGGATACAGGCCGGTGCGGTGATACGTGTCGATGAAGTTGAGGCCCGCGGCTGCGAGGCGCACTCTCAGGTGGCCGGGTTGGAGGGGTTCAGGTTCGGATGCTTCCCACTCGAGCACCTCGGGACCGCCGGTTCTACGGATGACGACGTGGTTCAAGTTTGCTCCTTCTTCAGACCCGATCTCACCGGGCACCTTGGTCAATTGGCCGGTGGTGTAGCAGTCCAGCCTCGCCGTTCTAGCTCTTCGGCAAGTGCTTCGTCGGAGAACCCGAGCAACTCCGGCGCCCAGTCTGCCCGCACCGGCAGGTCCGAGTCGAGGAGTTCCTCCACCGTGTCGCGCAGGGTCCGTGCCCAGGCGCGGCCCTTGGCAGACAAGTGGGGGGTGAGGGTCGCGTCCGGGTTGACCGTGTACACCCGAGCCTCGATCTGGGGATTGGCACGACTGCCCTTCTCGCCATACACCAGGATGACCGAACCCGTCGGGACATCCTGCACGCCGCCATCGGCAATGAAATCTCCGACGAATGCCCACCCTGAACTCTTCGACGTGTCCACCGAATGGACAATCTTGGCCCAGTGTTTTCGTCTCTCGTCACCCGCCATGGGTACGTCCACAGCAACCAGAAAGCCATCCATGCGGCGAGAGTACCTGCCCGCACTTCGTTGTTGCAGGGCGCCGCCTCTGCTCGAAGCCGCAGGCCCATGCGCCAAGCCGGTAACGTGGCATGGATGGCCACTCTCCGTCTGTTCGCCGGGTTGCGCGATGCTGCTGGAGTCGACCGTGCCGACATCGTTGGAGA
>JBFJTO010000088.1:0-6415 GCA_041625295.1 Acidimicrobiia bacterium
AGGGAGAGCTATCCGCCCCCCGATCATCCCCGCAGTGGCGATCTCTTCAATCCATCCGTCTACCTCAGGGGCGCCCTGGCTCTGGTCGCTCTCAGAGACTCGGTCGGCGATGAGCGGTTCTTCGAGTTCCTGCGCACCTACGTCGCCGGGACCTCAACCGTGACCACAGAGAGCTTCATCGACCTCGTTGACAGGGAGTTGGGCCACGACCGCGCCCAACTAGTGCGGGTGTGGGTGACGGATTTGGTGATCCCGGACATGGAGGAGAGGGGTCTGAAAGCTCCCGGCTAGACATTATGCGCATATGCGTATAATGCTGGGATGGTGAACAGGTGACGGCAAGCGCGGCGGTCCTCGGTGCATCCGGCTATGCCGGTGGAGAACTGGTGAGACTCCTCGACTCCCATGACGGATTCGAACTCGCCTATCTGGGGGCGCACTCCGCAGCCGGGCGCGCCCTACACGACGTCCATCCCCAGCTGGATGGTGGCGCCAGGAGGCTCGGTCCCATCGACTCCGGTGAGGTTGGCGGTGTCGATATCGTGTTCCTCGCGCTGCCTCACGGCGCCTCCGCCGAGATAGGCGCGGCCCTGTCCGCCAACGGATCGATGGTGGTCGACCTCGGCTCCGACTATCGCCTCGACACACCGCAACGCTATCTGGCGGCCTACGGGTCACCCCACCCGTTCCCACAGGATCTCGGGAGGTGGGCGTACGGGCTTCCGGAGCTCTTCGACGTGAACGGGGCTCGCCTGGTCGCCTCGCCGGGTTGCTACCCAACTTCGGTTCTCCTCGCGATCACACCGCTTCTCGCTGCCGGCCTGGTCTCGGCACACGGCATCGTGGCCGACTGTCTTAGTGGAGTGTCAGGAGCCGGCCGATCCATCCGAGAGGATCTTTCCTTTGGAGCCGTGGATGAGGGCGTTCGCTCATACTCCGTCACGACCCACCGTCACCGGCCTGAGATCGAGATGGCGCTCGATGCCGTTTTCGGTGGCGAGCACAGGGTGGTGTTCACACCCCACTTGATCCCCATGCAGCGGGGAATCCTGGCCACCGTGACGGCGGTGGCTTCCGCCGGGGTCGATGGCCCCGCACTCAAGGCGGCGCTCTCCTCGGCTTACGCGGGTCGTGCGTTCGTCGAGGTGATCGATCAACCGCCACAGACCCGATGGGTGGTCGGATCCAACCGGGCGATGGTCACGGCATATCACGACGAGCGGACCGGACGCGTCATCGCCCAGGCCGCCATAGACAACCTCATCAAAGGGGCTGCGGGGCAAGCGGTACAGGCTGCCAACTCGATGCTCGGATTCCCCGAGACCCGCGGACTCCCGCTGTCGGGATGGATGCCATGAGCGTCACGACGTTCTCCACCCCTCGGTTTCGTGCGGCGATGGAGGTTCACCGGTGACGCTCGGACACTCTGCTCCCGATCCGGCCAAGGTCCGGATCGCAAACTCGATGGGCAAGGCCCGGATACTCATGGAGGCGATGCCATACATGCGCCAGTTCCGGGGCCGGGTGGTGGTCGTCAAGTACGGGGGATCGGCCATGCAGGACGAAGACCTCAGGCACTCGTTCGCCGGTGATGTCGCGTTGCTTGCGCAGGTGGGCATCCACCCTGTCGTTGTGCACGGAGGTGGTCCGCAGATCTCTGCCTCGCTGTCCCAGGACGGCGTTGCCTCCACATGGGTCGACGGGCTTCGGGTGACCGATCTCGCAACGATGAAGACGGTGCAGCGGGTGCTCGTTGGCGAGGTGAACTCGGACATAGTCCGTTTGCTCGGTGGCCACGGTGCCCGGGCCATCGGCGTTTCGGGTGTCGATGGCGGACTGCTGGCGGCCGTGCAAAAGGACCCCCGTCTCGGGTTTGTCGGCGAGATCACCCGCGTCAACTCCGAGATGCTCCAGAGACTGATCGACGACAAGTTCACACCGGTTGTGGCCCCGATCGGTATCGGCGAAGACCAGAACATCTACAACTGCAACGCCGACACGGCCGCGGGCGCGATCGCCGAGGCCCTTGGCGCCCAGAAACTCGTCTACCTCACCGATGTGGAAGGTGTCTATCGGCATCCCGATGATTCGAGATCCGTGATTTCGAAGATGACGGTGAACGAGTTGGCAGGGATGGTCCCCGATGTCACCGGGGGGATGCGCCCCAAGCTCGAATCGGTGGTGCGCGCACTGCGGGGTGGGGTCCGGCATGCCCATGTTCTTGACGGCAGAAGCCAACATGCCCTGCTCCTCGAGATCTTCACCGCCGAGGGCATCGGCACGATGATCACGGCGGAACCGTGATGCGGATCCTCAAGGACGGGCGCTATCTGCATATGCGTATGATGCCGGTATGAGTACGACAGCTGCCAGGCGTAGAGCGTTGAGGGCAATCATCGTCGAGGAGCCGATCTCCAGCCAGAGCGTGATGATCAACCGGCTACGAGACGCCGGGTTCGAGGTGACCCAGGCCACGGTCTCCCGGGATCTCAAGGCGATCGGGGCATCCAGACGTGACGACCGTTACCTGATCTCGAGCCTGAACACCGGCGACGAGACTCTGGAGGCGTTGGCGAGAGCGATCGACGAGTTTGCGGAATCGATCATGCGCTCAGGACGGATGGCCGTGATCCGCACACCTCCGGGAGCCGCCCAGATAGTGGCTGCAGCCATCGACGCTGCGCATCTCGAGGGGGTTCTGGGCACGATCGCCGGTGACGACACGCTGTTGCTGATCACCGATGCCGACGCCACGGCCCGGGAAGCGGTGAAGTACCTCGAGGAGATCGGTGGTCGGACATGAAGGTGGTTCTCGCCTACTCGGGCGGTCTGGACACCTCGGTCATCCTGGCGTGGTTGCGGGAGGAGTACGGGGCCGATGTGATCGCCTACACGGCGGATGTCGGGCAGGGAGTCGAGGTCGAAGACGCCCGCGAGAAGGCAATGGCCACCGGAGCGGTGGCATCGATCGTCGAAGACCTTCGCGACGAGTTCGTGCGTGACGCCGTTTTCCCCGCCATCAGGGCCGGGGCCGTCTACGAGGGTTACTACCTGTTGGGGACATCGCTGGCCCGACCGATAATCACCAAGGGTTTGATGCGGGTTGCCGCCGAGCACGGCGCTGACGCCATCTCGCACGGTGCCACGGGGAAGGGAAACGACCAGGTTCGTTTCGAGCTGAGCGCATTCGCCATGGACCCCGACATCAAGGTGATCGCTCCCTGGAGGGAGTGGAATCTCAGAGGTCGCGCCGACTGTGTCGCCTATGCGAAAGAACGGGGTATCGCCGTCCCGGTGACACCGGAGCGCCCCTACTCGATGGATGCAAACCTGCTGCACATCTCCTATGAGGGTGGGGTTCTAGAAGATCCTTGGACGCCTCCGCCCCCGGGGATGTTCCGGATGACGGTGGACCCCGAAGAGGCCCCGGATCATCCCGAATTGGTGACGATCGGTTTCGAAGCGGGAAACCCGGTTTCGGTGGACGGTGTCGAGATGGAGCCCGTCGATCTGCTGTCTCACCTCAATGTGCTGGGCGGAAGGCATGGGGTGGGACGCGTCGACATCGTCGAGAACCGTTTTGTCGGGATGAAGAGCCGGGGCGTGTACGAGACACCGGGGGGCACCATCCTCCACCATGCCCGGCGGGCGGTGGAGTCGATAACCCTCGACCGGGAGGTGGCCCATCTCCGCGACGAGTTGGTGCCCCGGTACGCCGAGATGGTCTACAACGGCTTCTGGTTCTCCCCCGAGCGCGATGCGCTTCAGGCATTCATGGATGAGGTTCAAAAGCGTGTCAGCGGCGAGGCCAGACTCAAGCTCTACAAGGGGGCGGTCCAGATAGAGGGGCGTCGGTCGGAGAACTACGACCTCTACGACCAGGCCACCGTCACCTTCGAGGAAGACAGCGTCTATAACCAGGCCGATGCGGCCGGGTTCATCCGGCTGAATGCCCTGCGGCTGCGCCGTCTGGCCGAGGAGCGGCTGGGGGCGGGCGAGTGACCCTCTGGGGTGGGCGCTTCGAAGAGGCGCCCGGCCGGACCCTGTGGGAGTTCACGGTGTCCGATTCCGATAGGCGCCTTCTCGCAGACGACGTGGAGGGCTCGATAGCCCACGCCGCGATGCTCAACCACGTCGGACTGCTGTCCGATGAGGAGCACGGGGCGATCGAAAGTGGCCTCTCGATGATCCTCACCTCGGCGCGGGACGGCACATTCGAGTTTCTAGCGACCGACGAGGATGTCCACTCCGCGGTGGAGCGGCGTCTCACCGAGTTGGTGGGCGAGGTCGGCAAGAAGCTGCACACGGGAAGATCACGCAACGATCAGATCGCGCTCGACATGCGTCTCTATCTGCGACGAGCCGCGGCGGAGCGCGCGGAGCAGCTTGCCGGGTTCGGGAGCGCCCTCATCGACGTCGCAGTCGAGCATGCCGGCACGATCGTTCCCGCCTACACCCATCTGCAGCAAGCGCAGGCAGTCCCGTTCGGCCACCACCTGCTCGCCTACGCCTGGATGGCGGTTCGGGACCGTCAGCGCTTTCAGGACCTCTCCGCCCGATTGGGAGTGATGCCACTGGGTGCGGGGGCGGTGGGTGGATCCAGCCTTTCTCTCGACCCTGGCTTCACGGCCCGTCAGTTGGGCTTCGAGGCCGTTTTTGCCAACTCGATCGACGCCGTTGGCGCCCGCGACGTGATCGCTGAATATGCATGGTGTTGTGCCCAGGCGATGGTGAATCTGTCCCGCCTCGCCGAGGAGATGGTGCTTTGGTCCACGTCGGAGTTTGCCTGGGTGACCATTTCTGACTCCTACACCACCGGCTCGTCGGCCCTTCCCCACAAGAAGAACCCCGATGTCGCCGAACTGGCCCGGGGCAAGTCGGCCGGAGCGATCGCCGCACTCAACGCCCTTTTGATCATGCAGAAGGGAACTCCGCTCTCCTACAACAGGGACTTTCAGGAAGACAAGTTGCACGTCTTCGGTGCCGACGACACCCTGAGATCCACACTGGTCGCAATGACAGGAATGCTGGGATCGGCACGCTTCGATCCTCCGATGCCGACCAGTTGGGTGACCGCCCTCGACCTTGCTGAGATCTTGGTAGGAAGAGGTGTGCCCTTTCGGGACGCCCATCACGCTGTTGGCAGGTTGGTTGCGGCCCTCCTGGCCGGTGGGCGTGACCTCTCGGAGGCAACCGTGGAAGATCTCGAGACGGCCCACCCGGCTTTCCTGCCCGAAGATCTCACCGCTCTCTCCGTCGAGGCGTCGGTGGCTGCTCGCAGGACTGCAGGTGGTGGTTCGCCGGATTCGGTTCTACGCCAGGTGGATGCTCTTCGACTGGTTCTGGGCCTGTGAACGAGCGGCTATGGCGTGTCCGCCGGTAGCGTCGGGATCATGAGTAAACGCTTTGCCGAGGTTCTCGGCGCCAAGATGGCGTATGTCGAGTCCGGGGAGGGTGATCCGATCGTTCTCCTTCATGGGAACCCGACCTCCTCCTACCTGGGGAGGAAGGTGATTCCCGAGCTTTCGGGTCGTTGTATCGCCCCCGACCTGATCGGGATGGGCGATTCGGAGAAGCTCGAGCCTGGCCCCGGCGTTTACCGGTTCGTCGATCATCGTCGCTACATCGATGCCTTCATGACGGAGCTCGGTCTCGAGTCGAATGTCACGTTGGTCGGACACGATTGGGGTGGCGCCCTCCTCATGGATTGGGCGCACCGCCATCCCCGATCGGTGAAGGGCATGGCCTACATGGAGACGATCGTGACCCCGGTCGAGTGGAGCGATTGGCCCGATTCGGCGACGAAGATCTTCCGGGCGATGCGATCGGAGGCCGGCGAGTCGATCGTCATCGAGAAGAACGTTTTCGTCGAGCGAATCCTGCCGGCCTCAGTGCTCGAGCCGCTCTCAGAAGAGACCATGGATGTCTACCGGCGACCGTACCTCGATCCCCGGCACCGCTGGCCCACTCTCACCTGGCCGCGCGAGGTGCCGATAGCCGGCGAACCCGGCGACGTCGTCGAGATAGTTTCCGGCAGCGGCGCATGGATGGCGGCCAATGCCATACCCAAACTCTTCGTGAACGCCGAGCCGGGATCGATCCTCACCGGCCGTCAGCGTGAGTTCTGCCGTTCCTGGCCGAACCAGACCGAGGTGACCGTCGCAGGCTCCCACTTCATCCAGGAGGACTCCGGCGCCGAGATAGGGCGGCACATTCGCGCCTGGATGAGCGAGATCTGAGCCGGGTACCTTCGGGCCCGGCGGGGCGGTTGAGCCCGGTTAGGGCCTTCTCCGCATCTTGCCGTGCTCGGCGGATCCTGCGACGCTGAGACGACAATGCCCGATCGATTCCGTGATCACCGCGCCGTACTCGCATCCCAGGTTGGGGACTCCGGAATGGCCATCGTCCCCGCAGA
>JBFJTO010000089.1:0-6371 GCA_041625295.1 Acidimicrobiia bacterium
ACACCGTCGCCGTTGTTGCCGACCTCTTCGCCTTCGGCCTGGTGATCGATACCGTCGGCCTCGTCACCGGCACCTTCCACCTCGGTCTCATCGGAGGCCGATTCCACCTCGTTGGCGTCGTTGGCATCGGCCACACCGTCGCCGTTGTTGCCGACCTCTTCGCCTTCGAATTGGTGATCGATACCGTCTGTCTCGTCTGTGCCTTCGACTTCCTCGGTGTCGGCGGACTTCGTCTCCACCGAACCCGAGCTTGCCGGGCTTTGCACTGTTGCCGACGTTTCACTCGGCGTGGCCGGCGATCCTGTGGCCGCCGCAGCGACACCCATCGCACCCAATGCCAGGCCGATGGCGGCTGCCAGCGTGTAGATCCTTTTCGTCGGTCTCTTCTCGGAAGCCATCAATCTTCTCCTGGTAACGCCGGTCCATTCTGGATCGGCTCAGGAGGCAAGCATGTCGGAGTGGACCTGTGAGCAGCCTGAGAGAAGCTGAGAGCCGCTCGTGGCAGCACCAGCCCTAGCCGGCGAAGCCGCCTCCGAACCCCGCGATCCGGCCCTGCTTGGGAGCGAAGGCCGCCGTGAGAGTTGAGCCCGAGAAGTAGCCCTCGGGAGCTTTCCCATCCAGCGCGAAGTGGTAAAGCGCAGTCTGGAATATCAGGCTCATCGCCGACAGGACGACCGCCACCCCGATCAGCCACAGACCTCCGAGGACGATCCCGACCCCGATGGCGCTTCCACCGAACAGGACTCCGGCCACGATGAGGGCGATCCCGGGCAGCGCCGCCACGAAACCGATGATCCCGAATCCAACCTGAGCTACCAGGTTCTCGCCCCATGTGTCGCGAAACATCTGACCCGACTTGCGGACCGCGTCGCCGACACCGATTCCTTCGATCACGATGATGGGAAGCACCAGGAAGGTGACGACAGCCCAGGCCATCCCCGCGATCCCCGAGATGATGCGTCCCAGTGCGCCGGCTCTCTGCTCGATGGCACGCAGGATGATCGACACGGTGGCCGAGACCAGAGCCCATGGGAGGATCTTGCCGGCACGAGCTCTGGCACCGGCGAGGGCGCTGCCGAGTGTGGGGTCTCCTCCGGTGAGCCTTTCGTGGGCGGCGCTGACCAGGGCGGCGTTGAAGAAGATCGTTATGTAGGACAGAACCACATACATCACGAAGAGAAGGACGAAGAAGACGCCGCTCAACTGGCGTTCGGTGCCTCGGGTCACGACCAGGGGCACCGCGAACGAGGCCATGACAACGATCGCGGCGATGCCGGAAATCAAAGGAAGTAGAAGGATCTCCTTGTCCGCTCTGAGAACCCTCCATGAAGCTTTGGCCAATTCGATCGAGTTGCGAATGCGTCCCATGTGCGAATGCTAATTCGCATGTGATCCGCCCCGGAAGGGCCGGTGGACCCGCCTTGTGCGCCGCCGATCACCTCATCATGTGCCAGGCACTTCCCGGGCGTTCCCCCGGGTTTGGCCGGAGGATTGTGAACATGCGGCACTCTGCCGTCAGCGGCCAGCGGTCCCGGACGGCAGTGACTCGGTCTTGGGTTCGTGATGGTCCCCGAGGAGTCTTCCCCGGAACTCACCCGCCGAACGTACGAACAGGACCGCTGGAAGCGCTTCCACGAACTCGCTGATGCGATCGGCATATTCCATCTCGTCTCCGCGTTCGACGCTCCGCAGACCCAGGAGGACTACATCAGCCTGTTTCGACTGCTCGGTGATCATCGCGAGCACCGACGATCCCGGCGTGCGAAGCATGACTTCGGTATCGGCGCTGATTCGAGCCGAGTGGATCACCCGCTCGAGAAGTGCACAGTTGCGCTCCCGCATCATCTCGGAGGTGGCGATGCTCTTGATCGTTATGGCGGCATCGCTCCATTCGGGGTTCAGCGACAGCAGGTGCGCAAAGAGGGTGAGCATGTCGCCGTTGGCCTGAAGGCCGCCCCACCACACATCGATACGCCGCCTGCGCGCGACGCCCAGATCGAGGCTCCCGGGGTTGCAGATGACCGCGCTCACCCCGAGCGTTGCCAGCTCTTCGATGACCCTCAACCACTCGGCTCGCCTCTCCCGCTTATCTGTCCAACCGAACATCACCGTGTTCGACTCGATGCCCGCGATCCCATTCGCCTGGGCCACCGTGATCGCTCCCGAAACGAAGTCACTGACGAGGTCGACCTCGCCAAAAGCGGCAACTCCCAGGTCCTGGAGAGCGGCGTCGAGCTCTCGGCGCCAACCTGCAACCGAGGCGCCCATCTCGTGGGGTGTCCCCACTCTCAGGTCGGCGACGGTGAGAATCCCCCGATCCTGAACGAGCCACGACGCGAACCTGACCAACCGGGGTCGTTTGGCGGCTTCGCCGGCAAACAACAGGATGTTGGGGCGCCAGTTGCGGGGGTCGTTTGGGAGCCTCCTGAGTTGCAGCACGGTCGAGCGAACCAAAGTCATGAGAGCACCCCGGCGCAGATCTCCCCAGGGGGCCACCATGGCTCGGCGCCGCATCAGCAGGTAGACGCTCACCTCGAAGAAGACGGCCACGCCAAGTGCCATCGGGTTGATGAGGGCCATCACCCAGAAGCATCCAAAGGCACCCGCCAGCGAGACTGCCCAGTGGATCTTGAGTTTGGGGCGAAACGATGGGTCACCTGTGAGCTTCTCGACACCGGCGACGAGGTTGATCATCCCGTAAGTGGTCAGAAAGAACATGGTGAGGGCGGGCGCAACCGCGTTGAGGTCGCCGAGTGCGACCGCTCCCAGCGCCACAGCCACCGAGATCAGCAAGGGAACACCAGGACCCTCGATTCGAGGCAGCCGCCATCCCAACTGATGGGGGAGAACCCGGTCGTCGACCATTGCCTGAAGCGTCCTGGGCGCACCCAGGACGCTTCCCACCGCAGATGAGAAGATCGCACCCCACAGACCGGGGAAGATCAGAAATGAGATTCCCCCGGCAAGTGTGAACCAGATCAGGTTGTCGTTCACCAACTCGGTCCGGGTGGCAGCCAAACCCAACCCGATCACGACCCCCAGATAGATGACGAATCCGGTGAGAACGGCGGCGATCGTGCCCAGCGGTATCGACCGCTCGGGACGTTTGAGGTCACCGGAAAGCGACACCCCCGCCATGATTCCCGTCACTGCTGGAAAGAACACCGCAAAGACGATCCAGAAGGGCTCTACTCCTGCCAGAGGTCCCAGTTCGACGCTGTGGGGGACGTTCTCGAACACGCCGACGCCGAGGGTGATCAGGGCCAGGACGATTCCACCCATGATGGGAAGCTGGAGCTTGAGGGCGAGGTCGGCGCCCCGGGCCGCCAAGAGCGCCACGATCAGCACCGTCAGAGCCGCCACCGGCCGTTGTGGCGTCCGGGGCCAAATGAGCTGGAGGCTCTCTGCCAGACCGAACGCATAGAGGGTCACGCTGAACGCCTGTGCCAGGAAGAGCGGGATGCCGATAGCCGCGCCTATGTCGACGCCGAGGCTGCGGGAGATGATGTAGTAGGCCCCTCCGGCTCCTACCCGCATGTTGGTGGCGATTGCGGCCAGCGACAGGGCGGTCGCCAGCGTGACTGCGTTGGCGATGACGACGATCACCACGGCACCGGGCAGCCCGACATTGCCAACCACCCAGCCGGTCCTGAGGAAGAGGATCACGCCGAGAATGGTCAGGATCGACGGGGTGAAGACTCCGATGAAAGTGCCCAACTTGACGTCGGTTTGTGCCGGTTGGCGACGACGCAGGATGGACCTCAGATTCACGGCCGGGATGCTACGGCACGCGGGGTCGGGGCGCGTCACCGCGATTCTGACACCGCCGTCGCGGGTCCCGGTACCGTATCGGTGTGAGCGAGGACATCCGACGCCTGGACGAATCTTCGCTCGCGGTGGGCGTTGCCGCACTCACGGCGACCGACTCCAACCTCGCCAGCGTGGTGGAGCGATACGGACCGCCTCCTCTATGGCCGAGAGATCCCGGATTCCCGACCCTGGTGTCCATCATCCTCGAACAGCAGGTGTCGCTCGCCTCTGCTGCGGCCGCTTATGACCGCTTGGTTGCGGCGCTCGGAGAGGTCGCCCCAGATCCGCTGCTCACCCTGAGCGACCGGGAAATGCTCGAAATCGGGTTCAGTCGCCAAAAGGCCCGCTACGTGAGGTTGCTCGCGAAGGCGGTCACCGATGGGTCCTTCGACATAGCTTCGCTCGAGCAACTCTCCGATGACGAGGCGCGAACCCGGATGCTCGCTCTCACCGGGGTCGGGCCCTGGACTGCCAACACCTATCTGCTGATGGCGCTCCGCCGCCCAGACGTTTGGCCGACCGGCGACATCGCTCTCCACGCCGCCTATCAGGATCTGATCGGAGGGCCTGGCCGTCCCACGACTCGGGAGATGGAGAGTGTCGCCGAAGCCTGGAAACCGTGGCGGGCGGTGGCGGCCAGGATTCTGTGGTTCCATTACCTCGGAGGCGTCGGGTAGGGCGTTCTATCGGTCCCGCTTGGACGGCTCTTGGGCGGGTTCCACTGGTTCGGTTTCGGGTTCCGGTTCCACCACGGGTGCCTGGAGCGGTTCCACGATGATCACTCGTTCCGGTTTGCCTATGTCCACGTTGTTCTCCTTGCGTTGACCGTTGAAAAGTGGGCCACACACGCCTGCGCGGGTGAGCGTGGCAAAGGAATCCGGTCCATAGCGACGCGGCTGCGGGGATCTTCGAACAGTCGATCTATCTCGGCAGCATCGTCGCTCACATATGCCCACTCGGAGTCGAATCCCATCACCGATGTCACCTCCGCGTGTTGGGCCCGATATCCATGTTCGTGTTCGACCACTTTCCCTGACAGGTCGACCATGCCGATCATCCACCCCGGCTCGAGATCGTTGTGCGCTTCTATGACAGCTTCGGGAGTCTTCGATGTGTAGATCCCGCAAGCGGGGACTCCGCAACGTCCGTCGGTGTGGGGCACTTCGTCGTCCCCCATCCCTTGCAGACAGGTAGCGCTCATGCGCCGGCTCTCCCAGCGGACCCGGTATCCGAACACTCCGTCGGCGGCCACCCCCCAGATCCGATACCCGATCACAGGGACCGGTGACCAACCCTCGTGATGGCGGTCGCGGGCATCAGAGATGGCGTCCTCGAGTGCGAGCCTCACGCCCTTCTCTAGACCGCCGATCTCGCCGAGCAGCCTGCCCACTTCGACTTGCGCTTCTTCGATCACGGTCTCAAGGTGGCGGATCCGGTACCGGCGCCTCTCCTCGGCCAGGTTGAGACGGGCGAGATCCGTAGGCGTCGTGAGCCCGTAGCGGGCCACCAAAGTCTGAAACTCGGTTCGCAGTTCGTCGACGGTCATGGGTGTGCCCGAAGCTAGGGCATCGAACACATGTTCGCAAGGGATGGTGTCGGGATGATTTCGCGGGTCTAGGCGCGGTCGAGTTGAGCGACGACGCAGACCTCGAACGGTTTGTCGTCTGTGGCCAGCGCCAGGCTCTCGGTCAATCGATCTCCGAGACCAATGGAGAGTTGCGCCCGCAAGGTTGGATGGAACGAGTTCTCGATGGCTTCGGTCTCGAAGACGAACACCCCTTCGCCCGACTCGGCAAGCCGATAGGTGTTGACGTACCCCTCAGAATGGAACTCCCGGAGGATGAGTGCGTCGGTAGCTTCGTCGTAGCTAAACAAGCCGATGTCCTCGTGAATCTCAGCGTCAGACACAGATCGAGATGTGACCTGCAGGAAGCGGCCGCCGAGCACGAATTCGGCGACTTTCTCGACCTGAGCGGGGCCAAAGCGTCCACTGCTCTCACCGTGCCAGCGTCCCACGAGTTGTTGTAGAACCTGAAGCGGTTCAGGAATCGCAGTCTCGGTCATTCCGGATCCTCCGGGCTGGAGCCTATCGCGGGTCCAACGCCTCCACGCTGCGCATTGCGTGAGCAGTGGCGTATGTTTCGTATGCGAAAGGAGACGATATGGGTATGCAGATGCTTGCGACGCTTCCTGCCTCGGACATGGATAGGGCTCGGGCCTGGTATTCGGAGAGGATGGGTCTCGAACCCACGGAGGAGAGCCCCGATGGCTCGCTTTTCTACGATGTCGGTGGTTCGACGGTGTTGCTGTATCCATCCGCGTTTGCGGGCACCAACAAGGCGACCGCGGCCGGGCTGGTGGTGGAGGACTTCGATGCGGCTTTCGAGATGCTGCGCGGCCGCGGGGTCGAATTCGAAGAGTACGACTTCGGCGAGGACTTCAGGACTGTCAACGGGGTGGTGACCACACCTGACGGAACCCGGGGTGCCTGGTTCGTCGACTCGGAGGGGAACATCCTCGGTCTCACTGAGGACACCCGCCGCTGACGATCGGCATGGGGG
>JBFJTO010000090.1:0-6315 GCA_041625295.1 Acidimicrobiia bacterium
GCCGGCCCTGCTCATGGTGACCGTGCCGACGGGAACCACGTCCACGATGCCCACCGACCTGCCCCTGTCCACGATGAAGCGCGCCAGATGCCCGGAGTCGGTGGGCGGATCGGTGTTGGGCATGGCCAGTATTGCGGTGTAGCCACCGGCGGCGGCTGCATCCGAAGCACTGGCGATGTCTTCTTTCCACTCCTGTCCGGGTTCGCGGACATGGGCATGGAGATCAACGAAACCAGGCCCTATCCACGCTCCCCCGGCGGAGATCTCGTCGCCACCCGAGAGTCCGGAACCAATCTCAGCCACGAAACCGTCTTCGATCCTGACGTCGGAAACCTCGGGGCCATTGGCGGTCAACACCCGGGCGTGTGTCACGATCACTCTGCCACCCCCACTCTCAACCCACTACCGAGTTTGTAGAGCACACCCATCCGGATCGCCACACCGTTGGCAACCTGATCCAGGACCAGGGATCGCGGATGATCAGCGACCTCAGACGCGATCTCGACGCCGCGGTTCATGGGTCCAGGGTGCATGACCACTGCCTCCGGCTTCATCCGTCGAAACCGCTCCCTGGTGAGGCCAAAGCGCTCGACGTACTCAGGGAGAGATGGGAAGACCGAGCCTCCGCCTCTCTCCATCTGGATTCGAAGCAGATACACGACGTCTACGCCCGGCAGCACATCGTCGAGTGAGTGGCTCACCGCCACAGGCCAACCGGCCATCTCCTGGGGTAACAGCGTGGGCGGGGCCACCAGTGTGACCTTTGCACCGAGCGCTGCAAACGCAAACAGGTCGGAACGGGCAACCCGGGAGTGACGGATATCGCCCACGATGGCTATCTCGAGCCCGTCGAGCGAACCAAAGTGCCGCCGTATCGTCAGCGCGTCCAGGAGAGCCTGCGTCGGGTGTTGATGGGCACCATCACCGCCGTTCACGACCGGCAGGTCCGCCCACTCGGCAACCCGCCACGGCGCTCCCGTCGACTTGTGTCTGACAACCATCACGTCGGCACCCATGGCGCGCAGTGTCAAGGTGGTGTCCTTGAGAGATTCCCCCTTCGAGAGCGAAGAGGTGCTGGCGGTGAAACTGATCACATCGGCAGACAATGCCCGCGCCGCCCGCTCGAATGAGAGGCGGGTCCGGGTTGAGGGCTCAAAGAAGAGAGTGGCGACGGTCACACCGCGCAGGGCGGGCACCTTGGGCATCTCCCGCTTGAGCACCCCGGCGAACTCGTCGCCCAGATTTAGGAACTCCTCGATCTCTTCTCTACTCAGACCCTCGGTGGACAGGAGGTTCATGAGCGGTCGATCCACACGCCGGTTTCGCCATCGACGGCGGCAACTCTCACCCGAACCCGCTCTTCGGAAGCCGTAGGAAGATTCTTGCCGACGTAATCGGGACGAATCGGCAGCTGTCGGTGGCCACGGTCGACCATGACAGCCAGTTCGACAGCTGCAGGACGGCCCAGGTCGCTGAGGGCATCCAGGGCTGCCCGGATCGTCCGGCCTGTGTACAAAACGTCGTCGACGAGGACGACCACGCGACCCGTCAGATCGATGGGAATCAGGGTTCGGCCCAATTTGGCCACGGGACGGCGACCGATGTCGTCGCGGTAGAGACCGATGTCCAGTTCTCCGACCGGGACCTCGATGTCCTCGATCTCTTCGATCACCGAGGCGATGTCGAGGGCCAGTGGAACACCCCGGGTGTGAATTCCGACCAGGATCAGGTCTTCGGCGCCATGATGTCGCTCGAGAATCTCGTGTGCGATGCGGCGAATGGCTCGTCCGACATCGTCGGCAGCCAGAATGGGTACCAGCCCGTCCATTTTCGCTCCTTCTCGGCCTCGCGGGACCGGTTTAAAGGTTGACGCTGCGACGCTAGCACACGGTCGTCATCGGTCGGATCGGATACGGACCGCCAGGGACCCCAGAACCCCATTGACGAACTTGCCGCTCTTTTCCGTGGAGAACAGCTTGGCGATTCGCACGGCTTCGGCGATCACGACTGCTGTGGGCGTACCCGGTTCGCTCAACAACTCGAAGACCGACAGCCTGAGGATGGCTCGGTCCACGGCCGGCATTCGCTCGACCGACCAGTTGTCGGATGCCTTGCCGAGAAGGGAATCGATACGATCGAGGTCGCCGAGGGTTCCTTCGACCAAACGCAGCGCCTTGCCGGTCAGTCGTCCGGGCGCATGGCGCGAACGCATCGTGTCGGCCTCGTAGAGAGCCTGAACCGCGAGTTCTCTCGGTTCGATCACACTCGGGTCAGGTACGAGCCGGTGCGAGTGTCCACCTTGATGCGGTCACCCTGCTCGATGAACAAGGGAACCTGGACCGACAAGCCCGTCTCCACGGTGACGGTCTTGGTGGCTCCGGAGACCGTGTTTCCCTTGACCGCCGGTTCTGAATAGGTGACGCCGAGTTCCACGGCTGCCCCGAGTTCGACCCCGATGGGGAGCCCCTTGTAGAGCGACAACGTCACCTTGAGCCCATCGGTGATGTAGTTGGCGGCGTCTCCGACATCCTCACGAGTGAGCGCCATCTGCGAGTAGTCCTCGAGGTTCATGAAGTGGTAGCCAAGGTCGTCTGTGAACAGGAATTGGTGGTCCCGCCGCTCGATCATGGCCTGAGGAACGTCCTCGTCGGCCCGGAAGGTCCGGTCGAGCACCTGTCCCGTTTCCACATTCTTGAGTTTCATGCGCACGAACGCTTTACCTTTGCCGGGCTTGACGTGCTCGTGCTGGACTATCGAAAACAACCCATCGGGAAGATCAAGCGCCATACCGGGGCGAACGTCGTTTGTGGAAACCATGTCAAAGATCCTGTTATCCGGTCGGCGAACAGTAGCGAGCCATCACACCGCTCCGATCGCCGCCAATCCGATCTGGAGCTCGTCATCGGAAACCGTATCGACAACCGGATCTCCCAAACCCCTCAACAGGACCATCCGGATCCCATCGCCAGTTCGCTTCTTGTCTCTCGCGACCCATGCGGAAATGGCTCTCCCGGAGATCCCGCCGGCTGCGACCGGAAGACCGAGGGAGAAAATCAGCGAGGTCAGCCACGGGTTGTCGAATCCGTATCTCGCGGACGAAATCGCACCCTCGGCGACCATCCCCACCGCTACAGCGTGTCCATGCGGCAGACCGGATACGGCTTCCAGGCCGTGTCCGATGGTGTGTCCGAAATTCAAGATGGCCCGCCGACCCGCCTCCCTCAGGTCATCGGCAACCACCGCAGCCTTGACCGCGATTGCTCGGGGCACGAGGAACTCGAGTGGTGCTTCGACCCCTCGGCTCATGTATGCGTTGACGATCTCGGGGTCACCGAGAAGTCCGGCCTTGAGGATCTCGGCCGCGCCTTCGATGATCAGATGGGGAGGATTCGAGCTGAGAACAGCTAGATCCACGATCACGCGGGATGGAAGCCAGAACGCTCCAACGAGGTTCTTGCCCACACCCGGCAGGGATGTCTCGACGTTGAGCGCAGTCTTCCCTCCGATTGCCGCGTCCACGGCTGCCAACACCGTCGTGGGAACCAGAACCGACTCCACACCTCGCATCCAGGTGGCCGCCACAAACCCCGCAGCATCCGTGAGCGCCCCTCCCCCAACTCCGAGGATCGTGTCCTGCCTCCCAACACCCTCGGCGGCAAGCCATCTGTACACCTCGCCGACCGCGTCGAGGCTTTTGCCAAGATCGCGGTCGGGATGCTCTCTTGCCACAACCCGGTCCCCCAGTTGCTCGACAATCGAGCGGGCGGTCGCAGCAGAGTTTGATTGATGGATGACGGCCACCGTCTGGCGAGCCTCGCGGTCGGGAAGAAGCGGATCAGGCAATCCCCGCCCGATGAGGACTTCGCTCGAGGTGCCGATCAGGACCGATTCCATATCGCGATCACCTCCATGGCGACTTCTTCGATCGTCCGGCCATCCGTGTCAACGCTGTGATGGGATGCGGCCGAATACCCGCCCTCTCTCTGTCCGAGAATCTTCGTCAGGATCTCGGGTTCTTCCCCGCCGACGAGAAGAGGGCGACCGCCCCCGCCACCGATGCGGCGGGCGAGTTCCCCCGGGGCGGCCTTGAGCCAGATCACCAGACCTTTGCGCATCTCGAGCACGTTCTCGTCGCGGAGTACGACGCCACCACCGGCGGCGACCACAGCCCCTGTGTCGTCGATTCGAGACACGACCTCGGCCTCGGTGTCTCGAAAGCCCTCCTCACCGTTACGCGCCCAGAGATCGGGAATCGTTGATCCGCTCAACTCGACGATCTCGGCGTCGGTGTCTATGAAAATCCGGCCCGTGCGGGCGGCGACCATTCGGCCTACCGACGTCTTCCCCGAACCCATCATTCCGATGAGCCACAATGTCGACACTGACCCATCGGTCACAGGAACCGTCCGACCCGATCTGCATATGCCTGCCATCCCGATCGCAGATCGCCGACCGTGTCTCCTCCAAACATCCGCTGTATCTCCTGGGCAAGCACGATCGCAACCATCTGCTCGGCGACGACGGCCGCGGCCGGGACGGCGACAACGTCCGACCTCTCCCTGAATGCCTTCTCGACCCCACCGGTATTCACATCAACCGTGGCCAGGGGTTTCATCACGGTGGAGATCGGCTTCATAGCCGCTCGTACCCGCAGCGGCCCGCCAATCGTCATGCCGCCTTCAGTGCCGCCGGCTCTATTGGTTCGTCGTCCGATGACACCCTCATCGACATAGATCTCGTCGTGCGCTTCCGATCCCGGCCTTCGAGAGGTCTCGAATCCGTCGCCCATCTCGACGCCTTTGATCGCCTGAATCGACATCAGCGCTTCGGCAAGTCGGGCATCGAGGCGCCGGTCACCGTGCACGTGCGACCCGATTCCGGGCAGCAGCCCGTGGGCGACGACCTCTACGACCCCACCGAGAGTGTCTCGGTCTTTCTTGGCTTTCTCAATCGCAGCAATCGCATCCGACTCGGCCGACGGGTCGAGCACACGAACGGGTGATGCATCGATGCGGGCAAGATCCTCGGGCATGGGCAACCGGCTACCTGCCGTAGAGACAGTCCCTATCGAAACCACATGACTGATCACCGTCACACCGACCTCGCCGAGCAGTAGCTTGGCCAGGTAGCCGACCACCGTCCGAGCGGCAGTCTCTCGTGCAGAAGCCCGTTCGAGGATGTTGCGGGCATCATGTGTGTCGTACTTGATCATCCCGGCTAGGTCGGCGTGGCCGGGACGAGGCGTTGTCAGCGTCTGCAGCGGCGTCCCGGGCTCGGGGCTCATCTCGGCGGACCACTTGGCCCACTCCGAGTTTCGAATCACCACAGCCACCGGAGAGCCAAGCGTCAGGCCGTGGCGAACACCGGCGAGAATCTCGATCTCATCACGCTCGATGCTCATGCGGGGTCCACGGCCGTACCCGAGCCGGCGGCGCGCCAACTCGTCCGACAAACCTCTCCGGCTCACCGCCAAGCCGGAAGGCAGACCCTCGACCACGGCGACCAGCCCGGGTCCGTGAGACTCGCCTGCGGTCAGATATCGCAACATCGTGGCGATGCTACCGGCGACCTCAGCCGAGGTACCACGCTGTGAAGGATTCCCAAAAGGCCAGGGCCAGCCAGGAACCCGCCACCATGGCTGGTCCGTAGGGAATCTCATCTCGGGGGCGGGCCCGACGGAGTGCCAAGAGGAATATGGCAGGCACACCCCCTATGACGCCTGTGAAGAAAACGCTGATCAGCAGCGTCCGCCACGAATCGAAAGCTGCAAACGTCCCCAGAAGGGCCGCAAGTTTGACGTCTCCGTATCCGAATCCACCCCGGGCGACCAGGGCAACGACAAAGAAGAGACCGAAAAAGGCCAGACCTCCGGCCGCTGCCCGGGGCAAGCTGGCGAGCTCTCCGGCGAAAACCGCTCCGACCGCCAGCAAGATCACGGCGAGTCCTCCACCCGGATAGAGGACCCTGTTGGGTATCAGCTTGTGGTCCAAGTCCGTTATCACGAGAACGACCGTCACCAACGCGAACACTGAATACCCGGGAACCAGCCACGCCGAGGCTGCGATACCGACGCCACCCGCCAGGCCCAGACCGAGAATCAGCCCGGTAGCCCATTCTCGCAAAACAGGTGCCCGGTGTTCACAACGGGATCTCCATCCGAGCCATCGTCTCTTCACCGAACATGACGGACACGCGGGGGCGTTCAGGTCGAGGCGGTCACCAAAACGCCGGGCTGCATGATGCACGGCGGGACCTGCCAAGAAACCAGCCAAGAAGATCCAGATCATCGGATAGCGACGCTACACGCGATTCGCC
>JBFJTO010000091.1:0-6298 GCA_041625295.1 Acidimicrobiia bacterium
AGTGCCAAGCTCGGAATTGTGAACATCACATTGGTCACCGCCGTGATCGGTCCATAGGCACGCCGAAACCGGATGGCGATGAGTGCGAGACCGATTGACATGACGAATCCGATCGTCACGGCGAGAGCGGTGAGATAGAGGTGCTCGATGAGCCGGTCGGTTATCGGAGATGCGTTCCTGGCGATCCAACCCCAGTCGACGAGAGCCCGATCGGCCTGGACAAGCAGAATCGGGGTCACTCGGTGATCTCCTCTGCGATTGCTTCTAGGTCGAGCAAGCCGAGATAACGATTGCCATCGACGACAACGGCAACCCTGGCGTGACCGGTCACCACGGCGTCGAGTGCCTTACGAAGAGACGAGCTCCTCTCCAGCGTCACCAGGAAGGGGCGAGGCTGAAGATCCTTGATCGACTCCGCATCCTTGAGCTCATCGCGGCCCAGCCATCCCAACAATCCCTCGCCGTCGAGAACAGTCACCCAATCGAACTGGTGTGCATCCATAGCCGAAAGACCGGCGCTGCAGGACTCACTGACATCCACGACCGGTCCCCGTTGCATGTCCGCGGAGTCGACGGCCATCAGACCAAGGCGTCGCAGACCTCTCTCGCCACCCAGGAAGTCGGCTACGAACGGGTTCGCCGGGTTGCGAAGCACTTCCTCGGGCGGCCCGTACTGCTCGACCTTGCCTCCCACGTTGAGGATGCACATCAGGTCGCCGAGCTTTATGGCCTCGTCGATGTCGTGAGTCACGAACACAATCGTCTTCTTCAAGCGCTGTTGAAGGGCGACGAGTTGATCCTGAAGATGGCCCCGGACGATTGGATCGACCGCACCAAAGGGCTCATCCATGAGAAGCACCGGCGGGTCGGCCGCCAATGCTCTTGCCACGCCCACCCGTTGTTGCTGGCCGCCTGAGAGCTCCGTCGGATAGCGATCGAGCATCGACTCTTCGAGACCGACCAGTTCGATGAGCTCCAGCACGCGGGCGGAAATGCGGGTTCTTTCCCACTCGAGGAGGGAGGGGACGGTGGCGATGTTCTCGGCGATGGTCTTGTGGGGAAACAGCCCAACCTGTTGAATCACGTAGCCGATCGAGCGTCGCAACAAGTGGGGCGGACGGGCCGTGACATCCGACCCATCGATGGTGATTCGCCCTTCTGTGGGCTCGATGATTCGATTGATCATCTTCAGCGTCGTGGTCTTTCCGCAACCGGATGGCCCGACCAGGGTGACCAGTGACCCACGGGGTATGGATAGGTCCAGATGATCCACCGCCGGATCATCCATGCCCGGGAACCGCTTGACGACACCTTGGAGTTCGATCATTCCCATCGACCCTCCCGAACCCCCGGAATGGACACTCTGTTCCCTGTTTGCTCTCTGGCTAACGAGTCACCTCGGCGACGAAGTCGAGCACCCGTTCTTCGTACGCTATCGGATCGACATTCCAGGACCCGACATGACCGGCACCGGGCACTTCGATAAGCGTCACGAGGCCGGATCGGGCGGCTTCGAGCTCTTGGGACTCCGCTATCGGCACGACCTGGTCGTCCCCACCGTGGAACACGAGGATCGGCACCACCAAGCGGCCGGCCCGCCGCAAGTAGTCGATGTTGTCCCAATTGACGTTCAGTCTCAAAGCGGTGAGGACCTTGGCGAACGCCATCATCGTTCTCGGGATCGGCAGCCCGAATGGGAGAGACCGATGGTCGGCGGCGAAGTCGACCGTTTGGCCCAGATCGAGGTTGGGTGAATCGAAGATCGCGGCTTTCACGGCGGTTGCCTGGGCGCGGTAGAGGTAGGCGGTGACTATCGCCGCCCCTGTCCCGTATCCGACCAAGATGATGTCGGTGGCGCGGCGATCGAGAGCGTATTGGACGGCACCGTCCAGATCGAGATACTCGGTCTGTCCGTACTGATATAGCCCCGTCGGATCGAGTGGCTGCCCGGGATCGTTTCTATAGGTGATGGCGAGTTGGTCGTACCCGGCTCCTGCGAGCGGGCGCATCAGCCGTATCGCCTCCTGGGGTGACGACCCTTTGCCATGAACGTGGATGATCCACTCCGACCGGCGCCCGTCCACGAACCAGGCGTCCATGGGTCCTAATGGCGATTCGTAGGTGACCATGTCCACGTTGAGTCCGGCGACTCCGGGATCGGCGGGAAATGCATATGAGTCGGCGCCCGCGGGGGCATCTGCCGATGGCGCCAAACCGGCGAGCACCGTGGCCTTGCGGGTCACCTGCCTGCTGGAGTCGTTTGTGACCTCGCCCATTTGTATGTAGCCGTCGTCGTAGGAGAGTCCCATCACCGCGCCACGATGCAAATCACGCGCAACACCTGAGACGACTCGAACCGTGACCGCCCCCGCACCGAAAGCGACAATGTCGAGATTCCGATCCTCCGCCCCTGGCTGGACTTCGAAGGCTTCTCTGTTCAGCTGCGAGCTGTAGTACGCGGCCCCTGCAACGAAGCTGGCCGCGAGGATCAATGCCGTTGCCAGAGCGGTTTGCCTGATGATGTGCCGGAACATCGACTGCTCCCTGGCTTTGGTCATGCCGAGCATTCTGACGCGTCCGACCTGCGAGGGCGAGTGTCTCCGGGCGGGACGCCCTCCGAGATGAGGCTCCGAACTTTTCCAAACGCACACGGCTCCGGCCGCGACCGCACGGTACGGTGACATTTCGCGGAGGTGGAACACGTCAGAGGCGATAAAGGTTCGGCTGTACGGATATCGGTGGGTCGTCCTCGGTGTATTCGCCCTCCTGAACGCCATCGTCCAGATGAACTGGATCACGTTTGCGGCGGTCACCGGCGACGCCGCCGGCTTCTACGGGGTCACCGAACTCGAGATCGGCTTGCTGTCGCTGGTTTTCATGGTCGTCTTCATCGTCGTATCCATACCGGCGTCCTATGTGATCGACACTTTCGGTTTGAAAGTCGGTATCGGCATCGGAGCCGTGCTCACAGGAGCATTCGGACTCGCAAGAGGGATCTGGGCGTCGGACTACCAACTCGTGCTCGTGTCTCAGGTAGGGCTCGCGGTCGGCCAGCCCTTTGTCATGAATGCGATAACCAAAGTGGGGGCTGCCTGGTTCCCGTTGGAAGATCGCGCGACGGCAGCCGCGATTCCCTCACTGGCGCAGTTCTTGGGAATCATCGCCGCCCTGGCTGCCACCCCGTTCCTGGTGTCCGACCTGGGCATGGCCGGAATGCTCATGGCCTACGGAATCGTGTCGATCGTCGCCGCATTGGCAACCCTGGTCCTCATGCGTGAGCGTCCTCCAACCCCACCTGGTGATTCGGGTAGCGACGAGCGTTTCAAGGTATTCCAAGGATTGCGGCACATCTTCCGCCAGAAGGACATGCTGATACTCCTGGTGCTCTTCTTCGTGGGCTTGGGGATGTTCAACGCCATAAGCACATGGATCGAACAGATACTCAGTCCACGCGGGTTCTCGCCGGAGCAGGCGGGGTTCACCGGCGCAACGATGGTGGTGGGCGGGATCTTTGGTGCCGGACTGCTTCCCGTTCTCTCGGACCGGATGAAACGGCGCAAACCCTTCCTTGTGGTCGCGGTCGCGGGCATGGCCCCCGGTTTGATCGGACTCACGTTCGCCGGCACCTACTCGCTGCTACTGGTATCGAGCTTCGTATTCGGGTTCTTTCTGATGAGCGCCTACCCGATCGGATTCCAGTACAGCGCCGAAGTCAGCTACCCGGCACCCGAATCGACATCCCAAGGAATCATCGTCATGGCCGGGCAAGTGTCGGGGATCCTTTTCATTCTCGGTATGGACGGTCTCAGATCCCAGGCCACAGGATCGATGACCGGAGCAATGGTGGCGTTCATCGCCATGACGATCGTCACCATCGTGCTGACAGGATTCATGGGCGAGTCTCGCATGGTCCGCGCCGGTGCCCCGGACGGGTAAGACCAGGCGATTCAGCGAACGCTTCGACAGGGGTCCAGGCGGCCGATTCCCAGACCCCAACGGTCACTGACAGCCTCCAATGCCCTGGCTGCTTCCTTGGCAACCGAATTCCCTCGTTCCAGCAACGAATCCTCGAATACGACCCTCGCAAAGTAGCCCTGGGCGTTGGGACCGACCATGACCGTCGCCACTCCCCCATCCGACTCCTCGACGATCCGCAAACCATCGCCATCACGAATCAAGACGCCTGTTTCTGTCGATTCCATTCGCCGGGAAATGCCGAACGAGACGGCTCTGACCGCCCGTTTCGAATCGGCGGCCTCGGTGACCAGTCGTTCGACATCGCGGCTCCGATAGTCGAAGACGAAGTCATCCAAAAGGCTCCTCTGAATCGTTCCCCAACTCAGCTTGGGCAACGCCCCGCCCACCTGGTGAAATGCCGCTCCAAGACGGGCGTTGAGTTCGGTTGGCAAGAACCCCACCGTGGTCATCACGCCATCGATCGTCAGGCCACCCCGATATCCCACCGAGTGTCGAAGCGACTCTCCAACCTTCCTGGCCGCCTCCCGCATCGCCGCCCGGTCGCCGGAGCTCGGATCCCACAAGGTTGCCGATCCTGCGTACACGAAACGCGGGGAGTCGGTCTGCGTGTAGATCAAGAGTTCGCAGGGTCGAAACACGGCCGTCACGTCCGGAAACACGATCGCGTGAATAGAGCACGGGATACCCTCGAGAAAAGCCATGACCCTCACTGTCCGGACCGCCCCCGACCACTCGGCGAGAATTGGCTCGATCTCCTCTTTGGACCGCGCCCATCTGGTTCCTTCGGCTCCGCCATGCCATCCCGATGTGGCATCGGCGGCCAGCACCACTCCATGACCCGCATCGAAGCGCTCGAAGGCTTCCGTGACGGCGGCGAGGTCGTTGGCCACAACAGTTGAAGGGGCCCGGGAGATGCCTGCGTCATCCCAAACGCGATCGATCACGACCTTGTCTTCCAGAGCCGCAAAGCTCGCCGGACGAGACCCGATGAAGGGCCTACCGCCGAGTTGTTTCGCCGTCGAGAACCCATCGCCGAGCACGACGGCTTCGCGGCCCGGGTCCCAGCGGTCCAACGCCTCGACTAGAGCCGTCGGTGGATCGGCCAGCATCCTCTCCGTGGCTCGAAACTCATCCATGACCGTCACTGCGTCCTCGGCATCGAGAACCAGGCGACCCGCCAGTTTCTCCTCGGGTAGCGGTCCCGTGCCAACACCGGTAGCAACGATGAAGATGGAGGTGGCCCCCCATCCCAGGATTCGCTCGAGGTAATCCGTTGAATAGGCGGCCAAGGGTCCGCCTACGAGCACCACCCGCTTGCCCGAATACTGCATGTGGCCCAAAGCCTCGTAGGCCTCGGCCAGCTCCGCGGCAGTCACACCAACCCGCCGACGAGGACATTGTCGGAATCGACGACAGGTATCGGGTCGGTCCCGAAAAACCCTCGATGCTCATCGGCATCTGACAGCAATGCGTCGATCTGAATCGAGCGCGGCTCTTCGATGAAAGTGGACACCGGGACACCGGGTTGGGCGCCCAAGAGGGCCGAACGATGCACCAACCCGATCAGCTTGGATCGATCGACAACGGCGAGAACGTCTTGCCTGTGGAGTCTGCAGGCTTCGGATGCTTCTCGCATCGGGCCTACAAAGACTGGATCGGTCATCCGGTGGAACACCCGAAGCGGTGCCTCTCTCACGATCACAACTCCCGCCTCGGCCCTTTGTCGCAGTTTGGCTCCCTGGCCGAAGATGGTTCTCTGGAACCAGTTGCCTCCCGGAGCCCCGAGAACCAGAGCCGAGCCTGGCGGTAGCTGAGACACGAGTTCTTCGGCACTTCCTGCTTGCACGACCCGGTACTCGAGATCCGGCACACGGTCATAGAGAGCCTCGATCGTCAACACCGCCTGGTCCCGGCTCGCATCATCCTGAAATGCACAAGCCATGAAGGCCTTTACGCCCAGAGATCGCTGCAACCGACTCGCAACGCGGGCTGCCATCTCCGAGTTGGGACCGCCGGCCACTGCGGCAACCACAGTTTCCACGACACCGGCATCGAAGTGGTCGGGAACCAGAATCGATGCGAGGTCGAAATTCCCGG
Organism: Acidimicrobiia bacterium; assembly: GCA_041625295.1. Lineage (GTDB taxonomy): Bacteria > Actinomycetota > Acidimicrobiia > Spongiisociales > ZC4RG35 > JBFGRR01. The sequence continues at coordinate 6,076 of JBFJTO010000091.1, forward strand.
GCAGCTTTCTCGAGACCAACATCTCGGCCCTCGTGGAAATGCACGCTTCGATGAGGCTGCCTGTAACCCGCAATGGCTCTTTGTCGGATAGGAGCGCTGCCAGCTCGGCGCATCCCTCCCCCCGTGTCCACAGCACCGGCGGAACAACCGAGCCGGCGGGAACCTGTGAGAGTGTCATTCGCCTTGAAACCTAGCCGGGCTGCTGGAGAATCGGCCGATCTGC
>JBFJTO010000092.1:0-6211 GCA_041625295.1 Acidimicrobiia bacterium
TGGATGACCGCTGGATCATCGTCAACGGGGTCGCGAAGAGCTATGCGATGACAGGATGGCGCGTGGGATGGATGATCGGTCCTCGCGACGTGATTCGAGCTGCAGCCAATCACCAGTCGCACTGCACTTCGAATGTCGCCAACGTCAGCCAGATTGCAGCCCTGGCGGCCCTGACAGGACCGCAGGAGCCGGTTGAGGCGATGCGGCTCGCCTTCGATCGCCGTCGACGTCTCGCGTATCGGATGTTGAACGCCATACCCGGTATCAAGTGTGTCGAACCCATGGGCGCCTTCTACGCATTCCCGAATCTGAGCGCCCTGCTCAACCGGGATTTCGGAGGCAGGGAATTCCGATCAACTCTCGAGCTTGCCGGTGCACTGCTGGAGGGTGCCCGGGTCGCCACTGTCCCTGGTGAGGCTTTCGGGGCTCCCGGGTATGCGCGTATCTCCTACGCGCTCTCAGATGAGAACCTCGAAGAGGGCCTTCTCAGGATCAGTACTTTTATCGACTCCATGTCGAATAACTGACGGTCTTTACTCATCGCAAAGGGAGCGGTGTGACTGACGTCAAAGCAATGGTTCTGGTTGAACCAGGAAAGCTTGCGCCAACCCTCATCCCCGCATGCTCGATCACCAACGGGGGCTGGCTCGCCATCGAAGCCACCGGTTTGTCCGGTGCCGAGGTTCAGGCATGGCGCGGAGATAGAGCCGACCTCGTGTATCCCTTGATTCCGGGACAACAGATGGTGGGGCGCATCGCCGAGAGCCTCGACCAGAGCATTCCGTATGAAATCGGCACCAGGGTCATCATCGAGCCGACGATCCGGTGCGGAAAATGCCATCGGTGCCTGGCCGGTGTCGCCGGTTGTCACACCCGAAAACTTGCCAACGAATACGGGATGATTCCGTCGACCGAGCCACCCGGGCTCTGGGGTGGATTAGCCGAGCGGCTCTACATCGACCCGGACAGCACCCTCCATCCGCTCAGCGACGACATAGAAGCCGTGGTTGCAACTTTTGCCCATCCGTTGGCGGCCGGATACACGTGGGCAGTGGAACTGCCCGCTCTCCAGGCCGGCGAGAGCATCCTCATCCTCGGGCCGGGACCAAGGGGACTCTCGGCCCTGCTGGCAGCCCAGGTGGCGGGCGCCGGCTGGATCGGCGTGGCCGGACTCGGTAACGACTCGGATCGGTTGACGATGGCTCGCATGCTGGGCGCCCACCTGACCGTGGACGTGGAGGCGCACGATCTCGCGTCGGCCGTGGCCGGAAGTCTGGGATCCCGACCGGATGTCGTTCTCGATGTCACCTCCAACGATCCGGAGGCGATCTACAACTCCCTCGACATGGTCCGCTCCGGCGGGCGGGTCGTACTGGCATCCACCAAGGGCAACCGGCCTCTCCAGGAGTTCTTCTCGGACGTGATCATCCGCAAACAGCTGTCGGTGCGAGGAGCCCTCGGCGCCTCCAGCGCCGGATATCGGTGGGCTTGCCGCCAGGTCGAGACCGACCCACGCATCGATGACATGGTCAGCCATGAGTTTCCACTCGAAGAGTCCGATAGGGCGATCCAGGCCGCGGCGGGACTGCTCGGACACGACGAGCTGATCTCCGTCGCCGTGACCTTCTGAACTCCTAGCCTCCTGCAAATGGGTGAGTTCCAGCCGACAAGACGATCCACGCGGGCCTGGGTGGTGTACGACCTGGCCAACACGATCTTCGCCCTTGGCGTCATCGGCCTGTATTTCCCCGCCTGGATGACAAACCGGGGCATCCCGGACTCCAGTCTCGCCATCGTCGTCGCGGTGGCGGGAGTAACCGTCATATTTGCGGCGCCCTGGATCGGAGCCCGCTCCGATCACTCGGGGCGCAGGCTTCCGAGCCTGGCATTGACAACCGTCGTTGCAGTGGTGATGACGTTGACGCTCGACCTCTGGGGCCAAATGGCGACCTTTGTTGCGTTGGGAATCGCTCTTGTCGGCTTCAACACGGGCTCGGTGGTCTATGACGCCCTCTTGCCGGACGTGAGCACCGACGAGACACGGGGGTGGGTGAGCGGTCTCGGCGTCGGAGTCGGCTATCTGGGGTCATTCATCGGCCTCGGCATCGGTCTGGTCACCCTCGACGTTCTCGGGTGGAGCTACGCGGCCACATTCCGCACTCTGGGACTCGGTTTCCTGGTCTTCGCGATACCCACTTTCCTCATGGTTCGAGAGCGGCCCCGACCCCGGTCGGCGGGTCCCCCACCATCGATAACCGGGCTCCTCTCGAAGGTGGTCTCAGCCTGGAAACTCGCTTACCGCCATCCCGACGCCTTTCGCTTCTTGGTAGGCCGCTTTCTCTATACCGACGCGATCAACACACTCATCGGCGGCTTCCTGACCATCTTCATGATCCAGGAATTGCACATGTCTATCGCCGAATCGCGGAACCTGCTCGGAGGGGCGATCTTCGCCGCGATGCTGGGAGGATTGGGCGGCGGTCGAATCACACAGCGCGTCGGCGCGGTGAGAACGCTCCGGTGGATGTTGCTCGGTTGGATCGTTGCGATCGGCTTCGGGATCGGGGCCGCCCTGACCGGATCGCTGGCCTTGGCCTGGATGATCGCTCCGCTGGGCGGTTTTGCCCTGGGCGGCACCTGGGCCGCAGACAGGGTGGTGATGCTCAGGGTCTCGCCACCAAAACACCTGGGAGAGTTTTACGGCCTCTATGCGATGGTGGGACGATTCGCGACGATTCTGGGCCCGCTGGTCTGGGCGCTCACCGTGGACGTGCTTGGCCTCGGTCGCAGGGCCGCGATGGCCACCCTCGGGTTATTCGTTTTGGCCGGATGGTGGAGACTGGCCAAAGTCGACGACCGACCGCGCGCGTGGAGCGAAACCTAGATCAGCTCGGCGTCCGACCAGTCAGCGAACATGCCTTCTTCCACGGCGGCGGGAACGGGAAGGTCTCTTATCTCCGAGTTGTGAGTCGCCAGACGTCGACCGATCTCGGCAAACCAGTTCTCATTGGGCACTCGCCAGGGCCACCGCATCAAGCCGGCACGGGCCCCGACGATCGAGCCTGTGATCGAACCGACCAGGCTGCCACCCGACATTGCGCCGACCTCGATCATTCGCACCGGGTCGGCCGTCCTGGCGGAACCGAGCGCCAATCCCAGGTAGGCCCTCTCCAGACCGCGCGGGCCGTTGTCGCCCCCAAGCGCAGCGACGATCTCCACTGGAGATGAACCCGCGAGCGCCACCAGACCCCGTATGCGAACCGGAACGGCCCCGGCTTCGTGGACTCCGGTCCACCGGTCCGACCCGAGTCGGTCGAGAGCGGCTGCGGCGGTCTCCGCGGCACCAAGCATCAGGTCCCGACCCTGCATGCCGAAGCACGCCCCCGCCACCGCACCGGCCACGGCACAGGCGAGAACGACGGACGAGGCATCGGAATGCAGACATCCGGCAGCCGCCACGGCCGCATCGATGAGACCATCGGGGTCGCGACGGAACCACACGCCGATGGGACCCATCATCCCGGCCGGATCGGCACTTTCGGCCGCAGATGGAATGGGGTATCCCGACTTCACGGAATCGAGGAAGTCGCGCAGCGGCGCGGGTGTGGCGCGATAGGTGGAAGGGCCTCCGTTGCGCCCGTCCAGGGCAGCCATCTCTGTGGCGAGGATTCCGGGATCGACTGACCCATGGGCCAGAACGTGATAAGCCACGACCGTCGACGCCTGAGAGACCCACGAGTAGAGCAGATCGGCAACTCCCCCGGCCACATCCCCCGAGGCGGCGGCAAGCGGCGTACCAGCGCCTTCATCCACGGCCAAACGAAAAAGCGGCGCGTTTGGATCCCGCGGTCCTTCCGAGTCCGACTGACTGACCACGACGCAACGGTAGCCTCTCGTCCGATGGAGACTGCCCTTCTCATCGCCAATCCGGCGGCTTCCCAATTCACCGGGGGTCTGCATCGATCTGCCGTGCGCGCCCTGCGCAAACGCTATGAGCTCACCGTTGCATGGCCGCACGCGGCCTCGCATGCCCGGGACCTTGCCGCCGAGGCGGCGGCGAACGGGATCTCGCTGGTCATCGCCATGGGCGGCGATGGAATCGTGCACCATGTCGGACAGGCTCTGGTGGGTACCACGTCGACGCTGGGGATCATTCCTGCAGGAACGACAAATGTGCTGGGCAGGTTGCTGGGCACCCCGAGTCGCCCCACGGCCTCGGTGAAGATGCTCGCAAATCCACCCGGAACCGTCACCAGCCCGGTTCTCATCGTTGAAACCGACGGACCCGGGGGCCCGGGCCGCACCGCAGCGCTGTTCTCATTCGGGGTCGGGCCGGATGCCGCGATAGTCGAGCGTGCCGAGTCGGAGCCTTACCGCAAGTACCGCCTCGGCTCGATCCACTATGCCCGGACTGCAGTCGCCACGATCCGAGACGACCTCCGCAAGCGGGATACGTCGATCACCGTCGAAGTCGCTGGTCGCAAGCTCCCGGCCATCGGCCTGATGGCCCAATTCCGTCCCGTCTACACATACTTCGGTCGGCTTCCCATGCGTCTGGGACCCCGACCCCCTGACCCGGTATCCGTTCTTGTGATCAGAAACCTCAGGATGAGACGGACCTTGTCGATGCTCCGGGGTGCGTTGGGACGCGATGGCCTCGGTCAGGTGCGCGGTCTTCGCCTCGAAGAACACCTCGACCACTTCGCGGCGTGGTCGGACCAACCGATGCAGATACAGGCGGATGGGGAGTTGTTGGGGCGGGTCAATACGGTCTCGGCGTTCTATTCGCCGCAGGGTCTCAAGGTCGTCGTTCCTCAATCTCCGCTTCGGTGAATCTCGATCTGCGGCAACGGCATGACGATTCGCTCTGAGTCGAAACGTCTCTTGATACGCCCCAATGTCTCTCGCTTGACCGTCCAGCGGTCGGCGGCGACCACCTTGAGGGCGGTTCGGATGACGACTTCCGAGGGGTCGAGGGCATCCACACCGAGAACTTCGGGCACCTCGATGATCCTCTCCGCCCAGACCGGATCCGACGCCAGCGTCGCCAGTTCCTCGCCCAGAACCTGCATGGCCCGGTCGATCGACTGGTCGTGAGAGATCCTCACATCGATCACGACTCGGGCGAACTCCTGGGTGAGATTCGACGCCACGGTTATCTCACCGTTGGGCACGTAGTGAACGTTGCCCTCGTTGTCGCGCAGAACGGTCACCCGGGGACGTATGTCCTCTACGGCGCCGGCGACGCCGGCGACGCGCACGACGTCACCGATCTTGAACTGATCTTCGGCGAGGATGAAGAAACCCGAAATGACATCCCGGACGAGATTCTGAGCGCCGAACCCGAGGGCGAGGCCTATCGCCGATCCGACCGCCAGAAAGGCCGCAATGGATATACCCCATTCGTTGAGCAGTGCCAGACCGCCGGTCACCGCAAACACGACGATCACCAGACGCCTGAGCATCGACCACAGTGTGGTTGCCCTCCGCTGTGCGTCCTCATCCCGGTCGGCAAGCCGGGCGATGACCCTCTTCATGATCCGCGATATCAGAAGGTAGGCGATGACCAACCCGGCCACGATCACGACCGTGCCCCGCACTGCGTCAGCGCTGTCCCCGAACAAGTCTTGCATCACATCGGTACCCTAAGTCCTTCCCGGGCGATCGTGTACTCGGCCATGGCGGCCACGAGTCCAGCCCTGCGCCTTAGTTCCATCCTGATCGGCGTTCCCACGCGACGATCGATATCGGCGACGAAGGTCCCGCAGGCAACCTCGACATCGGCATCCACGGCGCGTCTGGCGCGGCGAGAACCAGCTGCGGCACCAACCGACCGACCCACAGACAGCAAAACGGCAGCGCCCAGGAACATCAGCACGGGCAGCACCGCCATCTGATCCTGCTTCCAGTTCTGATAGAGCCACACCGGGGCAACCAACATGGCCAATACCGACGCCCGTCTCAACCAGGCCACGACCGACAACCAGCGGGGTGGGGCTGTCGATCGCGGAGAGATCACCAGTGATGACACACTTGCCTCGACTTCGCGATCGACGACATCCGACAACGACCTCACCGAAGCCGCGGGTATCGGAGCCAACATGTCGGCGGTTTCAGTCACGCAGGCCGCGAGTTCCCGGGCGACCTCGGCCACCGGACGCAGCCGGTCGTCATGCGCGATCTCCATCGGGGCCGCCCGGCCCGGTAACAA
>JBFJTO010000093.1:0-6184 GCA_041625295.1 Acidimicrobiia bacterium
AGCGGCACCAAAGACAACGATCAGGGCGCCCCGGGCGGCTAAGTCGTGCACAGGCTCTTCCGGGGGCTCGGATTGTGGCGACACCGACTTGACCCGGGCGATTCTCTCGAGAAACTCATCAGGTTCGGCGTTTGCGTCTATCACATCCGTGACACCGCAATCAAGAAGCCTGTCTTTTCCGTCGGGGTATTCGACAGGGTCGAAGACCCCGAGAACACCGCTCCCGCGGCTCTTGACCGAGGAGACCAGTGTCGCGGTCAGGAATGAACAAACATCGTCGATAAGCAGAACATCGAATCGCTCCCGGCCGAGATCCGCCGGACTCATCGCGGTCAAGCGGACTCTGGCACCGCCATGGTCGGCGAGGAATCTGCGAATCTCGTCGGGCCAGCTTCGGACCGAGACCGCAATCGCCAACTCCGGATCCATCATCCCGCCGCCCCCGTGGCCTGGATCACCTCTAAATCCTGGTCGGCCAGCGCTGTGGCGAGTTCGAGCGCGGTATCGGCATCCACCGACACCACGACGAAATAGGTTCCCGAGGATCCCAGGGCTCCCCTCGTGCTCTCGGGAACCGAGATCACCTCGAGATCGCTGGCCACGAATCTGCCAACACCCGCATCCACGGCCACCACGTCGACCCGGTCACCTGCGACGATCCTGCCGCCGGCGGCGTGTTCAACGCCGATCGGAATACTCATGGCGCGATGTCCATCAACGGACGCGGGCCCGATGAGAACCGCATGGGGAATCGGGTCTCCGGAACTGATCGGATGCGCAAACACCGAACCTGCCTCAGTCTCGATGTCGGCCTCGCCAATGAGCCGTGAGGTCAGCTCGGGTGGACCGGAAAGCTCCACGAACCGAACCAGATCGGGAGTGAGCCTCGCCCCCGAGGGGATGTCGCGGGCAGCCACCGCGAACAGTTCAGATCTGGTTGCCCCGCGCAACACCGCCAGGTTCAAGAGAAAGGCAAGGACGCCGACGATCGCAATCAACGCATGCCCAGCGGAGACGTGAGACCACCATGGCCGTCTCAGCGCGACGACACTCCGGTCCGAATCAACTGCTCCCTGTAGTGTTCTGCCCACTACATCCCCTCCAAAACGCATCCTAAGCGCCACGCCACCGAGCCTGTCGAGGAAACCGGCACATGAACGCCGAAGACAACATCCGCAAGGTCACCAACGACCTCCGATGGACAGCGAGCGGCGCCGAATTCGTCGAAGAAACGGAAATCACGGAGGAAGAGACCGAAACCGGCCGCAGGAGGCGCCACAGCATGATGGACGTCGCGGTCGAAGCCATGCACCGCGGGGACACCGTGACGGCTCGATTTGCGGACATGGCGATCACCGGGACCGTCGCCGCCGTCGGTATCGACTACGTGTCGCTGCAAACGACCTACGAGACCGCTGACCTCAGGCTTGCCTTCATCGCCCTGTCGGTGTCGAAGCAGCCGTCCGGGGGTGTGGACACCCGGCCCGGCTCGACCACTTTCAAAGCCCGACTGGCCGAGTTCGAGCAGACCGGAGAAACCGTCGGACTGGCGTTGCGGGATGGACGCAAATGGGACGCCTCGCGAATCCACGTTGTCGCCGCAGACCACGTGGCCATAGGGCATGAAGGCGAACCACGAACCTACCTTCCGCTTGCGGAGATCGCCGCAGCGTTTAGGAGTCGGCTGGCTCGCTGACGTCGACTGCAGCTGGATGAGAGCGCAGGAAATCGACGATCTCGTCGCGGATGAACTTGAAGGCCCGTCCACCCGGCAACTTGTATGCCGGAATCCTGCCCTCACGGGCATACCTTCGCACCATCTGCACGTTCATTCCCAAAAGCTCGCTCACCTGAGCGGCGTCGAGAATGGGCGGATACTCGTCCATAGATGACATATGTGCTTTCCACGATACCTGATGGCAAGCTACGTCATAAAGCGTTTCGGTTGAAGAGGTTCGACAACTGACCTTCGGCCTTATCTGTCCTACCCTGTGAGCTATGAGCGAGCCACCGATTCGACCCGACACCGTGGAAGAACCCGAAAACGAGACGGAAGTCCTCCGACCCACCAAGCTGATACGGATTGCGTCGATGACCAGGGCGATGCTCGATGAAGTCCGCCAGGCGCCGCTCGACGAGGCCGGGCGAGAGCGCCTGCGCCTCATCCATCAGCGCTCGCTCGACGAACTGCGTGAGGTGCTGTCAAACGACCTTCTCGAAGAGTTCAATGAAATCTTCGAACCCCTAAGACAAGACGAGGTTCCATCGGAGTCAGTGCTGCGGATCGCCCAGGCGCAGCTGATCGGATGGCTCGAAGGCCTGTTTCACGGCATCCAGGCATCGCTGTGGAGCCAACAGATGGCCGCTCAAAGCCAGCTTCAGGAAATGCAGCGCCGCCAACTCGGCAAACCACCAACCGACGAGGAGCCCTCCGGCCTCTATCTATGAGTCGTCGGTGTCGGGTTTCTCGAGCAGGTTGATCTCCTCGAGGATTATCTCCGCCGTCGGCTCGTCGGCCCCGGCGTTCAGTCTGGCAATCATGCGTTCTCGAGACGTGTCGGTGCCGAACGCCGTGAGCACATCTCCTGCGTTCAGCATGGTGGCGCCGGTGGGAACCATCACATCGGTCTTGCGACGAACCGACACGAGCGTCGATCCCTCCGGCCACATGACATCCATGATGACCTTGCCGTCGGCAATCGAACCTGGCGGGATTCTGAATTCGTAGTACCCGGTGCCCAAGTCGGACCTCTGTCTGAAACGGGCCCGCGCGAGTGTGTCATCAGTGCTCAGTCCCAGCGCCTGGTGGTATGCCCTCACAGCCTGCTTGCGGCTGAACAGCCCGATGACCTCGGTTGGATGCTCGTCGGACACAACCGGGAAGCGTCCAACTCCAAGGACGGCCATCCGCTCCAAGGCCTGGGACACGGTCGTTGCCGCGGACACCGTCACCGGGCGTGCAGTCATGACGTCGGAGACTTTCTTGAGGGGGTTGGGTCCTCCCGATCTGGCGATATCCGCCGCCGTGAGTATGCCGACAAGTTGGTCACCATCGTCGAGAACCGGGACGCCGTAGCACTTGGTCTCACCCATCCGGCGATCCAACGTGGCCAGATCCATGTCCGGCCTGGCCAGAACAGGAGGGTCGACCATGACGTCGCCAACAGTGACTGTCTCGAGGAGATCGACCTCCGAGGCGCGCCTCAGCCGGATGCCACGCCGCTCGAGCGGCATCGTGTAGACGCTGAGTGGATGAACCCGGTCGGCGACGAAGGCGGCAAACGTCGCCGACAACATCAGAGGAAGCACGAGCCCGTATTCGTTGGCCCCGGTGATCTCGAAGACGATCAATATGGCTGTCAGGGGTGCACGCGCCACCGCGGCGAAAACCGTTGCCATACCGACCACGGCGAACGCACCCGGTCGGATATCGGAGATGGTCCAGAAGCTCGACACGAGTTGGGCGTACCCGGCCCCGAGCGCCGCACCGATGAAGAGTGACGGCATGAATGCGCCCCCGGATCCCCCGGTGGCGAGCGTCAGCGAGGTGGCGATGATCTTTCCCACAACCAGGATGAGGAGCGCCGAAGCTGCAAAGGCCGCTACTCCGAAACGCTCCGAATAGTCCTGAAGCGTCAAGAGATCGGTCACGAATCTCTGGCCGGTCCCGAGGATCCGCGGTTCGTAGACGCCGAGGAGGCCAATCACTGCGGCAAGGGCGGTCGGTCGCAGCCACGACGGACCGTGTAGACGTTCGAAGTTCTTTTCCACGACGTCGATGAGGCGCAGGAACGCATACGCAGCCACAACTGCAAGTACGGCCAGTCCGGCGTAGAGAAGCAATTCCCGCGGGTCGTTCAACCCGTAGTCGCCCGCCCGCAGCATTTGGCCCTCATCAACAAGGCTCCGCATCGTCACCGCGGCTGCGATCGAAGCAACCACAACGGCCGACATGTGGGTGACAGAGAACGATCCCAGAATCACCTCGAGGGCGAACAGCATCCCTGCGATCGGGGCATTGAACGAAGCTCCGATCCCTGCCGCCGTACCCGCGGCAACCAGGCTCTTGACACGCTCTTCCCCCATCCCGAGATGCCGGGAAATCGACGATCCGATCGCTCCACCGATCTGGGCTATGGGACCTTCTCGTCCCGCCGAGCCGCCCCCACCAAGGGTCAGTGCGGTGGCGATGATCTTGAAAGGGATAGACCGCGTCGGCATGTGGCCGGAGTTGACCGCGATAGCGGCTGTCGCCTCAGGGACACCGTCGCCGGCTACCTCTGGCGCAAAACGTCGAGCCACCCACCAGGCCAGGACAACACCGAAAGGCACCGAGAGGACCCAGAACCAACCCCCCATCGGCGTTAGCTCGCCAACCTTGCCGAAAACTTTGGTCACAGCCTCGGTCAGCCAAATGAGCGTGGCGGCTCCGAGGCCCACTGCAACGCCCACAAGCAAGGAAACACCCAGGAAACCTGCGGTATCCCGATCTCTCAGAAGCGCCATGCCGCGCCCGGGCAGTGCCATCCATCTCACGAGGGCACAAGGGTAGGACGATCACGACCGCCATCCGGCATAGGTTCATTCGCCGGTCACCGTCATCGGTGTACGGGCAATCGGAAGGCGGTGCGGTCAGCTTTCGCAGGCGTCCCGGGGACTTTGATCCTCGAGAAGCCCTAGCGCTCGTATGCCGTAGCGCCCTCGGTGAACCCGTCGACCTGGTCACAGCCTGAGCCAGGAAACGCCTGGGCGGTGAGTGCCCGTGCGTCGGTGAGTTGGACGAGTATGCATCCTCGGGCATCCGACAGGGTCTCCAGGTGTATCGGTTCGGTAGGGATCGTTTTCATGTCCCATGGCGAGTCGCCCGTATACGGGCCGAATTCCACCAACGTGTACTTGACGATTCCCGCTTCCAACCCAACCGTGGCCGGGTCCGGAGCGTTCTCTTTGGTTGCGAACTGCTTGGCCCCACCCGGCCAGTTTCCAATCGAGACCAAGAACGCCGAGGGGTCGAGGAAATAGGGTGCAAAAGAAAGGTGTCCGGTCCAATACGCCCCGTTTCCTTCACCTGCCGATCCGTTGTATCCGTCCGTTCCGACCTCGAACCAGTTGCCGATCAACTTCCCATCCACGTCGTAGTCGATCTTTCCGCTTTGGGGTTCTGCGATCCGGACATACTTGGACAGAGCGATCGCACGGATGTCGTCGGCGTAGTAATCGAGCGGATCGGCGGTGTAGACCTTCCACGTCTCCGGCCAGTAACCCTCAGGGTTCACGAACCCCGCCAGCGGCCGGTCGGTGTCCCACACCGCGAAATCGAGCGTCTGGTTCCCGACCTTGCCGATGAACTGGCCCGCCGTCACCGCGACGTTGCCCCCCGACGCTTGGAACTCGTTTTCGAGGCCCGGTGCAAGCTCGTTGACGAGGTCGTAGTAGTAGAACAACCGACAGCTCAGAGAGAAGACCATGCGGTAATCGGTAACCGTCTCGCTTCGATAGCTGCCTTGGCCGGGGTGAGTCCGGGTCGTGATGGCGACAAGATTGCTGTCCGCCATCGCATACACGTCGTAGGTGCCGGGAGCCGAATCGAAAACGGTCGGGGGGAAGTACTGGTGATCGACAGGCGTCACGTGACCACCCACCATGAGTCCGTACGGGAGGATGAATGCGAAGTCGGCTGGATCCATCGGCAGGTGTGTGAGCTTCGGTTTGTCCGTTCCGGTGCAATGGTTGGCGCTCAGCTGCATGCCGGCGCGGTCTGCTTCCGTCATCGTGGGATCGATACGCAATGGTCCCGTGGAGGAAGGAAACGCGCCGCCCGGCGCCGATACCGAGGGACCGGAGCGCTCGATCCTGGTCGTACCGGTCGGCGAATCCGAGCGAGAGGAACACCCGACAAGGGCGAGACCCAGAAGCACCGCCGCGCCGATGATGGCGAGACACGGCCGGTCGAGCCTGTTGTCCCGATCTTCTGAAGGCGCGATGCCACACCCGGTTGGAGCAGTCCGTCTCACGAGACCATCACAGTAGGGCCGATCAGCGCTGCCACGAGGAACATCGGTTCCGTAGGCTTCGCGCATGGAGATTCACCCCGACCTGGAGCCATTGCAGTTCTTGATGGGAACCTGGCACGGCTGGGGACACGGGGATTATCCGACCATCGAACCTTTCGACTACGAGGAAG
>JBFJTO010000094.1:0-6162 GCA_041625295.1 Acidimicrobiia bacterium
ACCGGCGGCGATGAGCACCAGTCCGATGACCAGGACCGAATAGTCGAGTTGGAAGACGAATCGGAGCAGGACCAGAAGCACTCCGGCAACCATCAGACCGGCCATGGTGGCGACGAACCAGGTTGGAGATGGAGGCTTCTTCTTGGCGGTCGTGACCACCTGGGGGCGTGGCTGGTTTTTCCTTCTTGGCTTGCGGCGTTTCGACTCGGGCATGGCGCTAAGAGCGTAGTCGCACCGGGAATGCCGCGGTCCACCCTCTAACCTCGCCGTCCATGCGGGTGCTGGTGATCGACAACTACGACAGTTTCACGTTCAACCTGGTCCAATACCTGGGGGAACTCGGAGCCACGCCGTTGGTGGCCCGCAACGACGCTTTGTCGATAGCCGATGCCCGCAGACTCGAGCCGGATCGACTGGTCATCTCGCCGGGTCCGGGAAGGCCAGAGAACGCCGGATGCTCGGTCGACTTCGTCCGGGCATTCGCCGGGATCATCCCGACTCTGGGTGTATGTCTAGGACATCAGGCAATCGTCGTGGCCTTTGGAGGGATTGTGGGTCTCGCCCCCCAACCGATGCACGGCAAGACCTCGGAGATCGCCCACGACGGTCGGGGTATTTTCAAAGGTCTCGACCCTCTGTTCACCGCCACCAGGTACCACTCACTTGCGGCCACCGAACTCCCCCCGGTGCTCGAGGTGAGCGCTCGCAGCGAGAACGATGGTGTGGTGCAGGCGATTCGCCATACCCGCTATCCGGTCGACGGCGTTCAGTTCCATCCCGAAAGCATCCTGACCGGCGAGGGCATGAAGCTCCTCGAAAACTTCCTGGCCGGTGAGACCTAAGGGACGGTTGTCGTCGTCGGCAGCGTTGTCGTGGTGGTCGTGGTCGGAGGTTCGACACCGAGCGTGATCGTGATGGTCTCGCCGGGGAGCAGCGTCTCACCTGCGGGCGGGAACTGATCGACCACCCGGCCCACCAGGGCGGGATCATTGACCTCGATGGTTGCCGCGCTGACCCGAAGAACCAGCCCGAGGCTCTCTGCCCTGGTCTGCGCGGCCTCCTGGGTGAGCCCGAGAAGGCTGGGCACGTCGACCGGCTCGGGCCCATCGGAGACGAACACCCTCACGGTGTCGCCGGGGTTCAAGACCTGGCCGGCCACCGGCTCGGTCCTGATGACCCGTCCCCTCTCCACCACCGGGTCGAAGTCCGAGCGAACATCCCATTTGAGACCGAGTTGGGCGAGCTTGGAGACGGCTTCGCGCTCAGTGAGGCCATCGAGACTCTCCAACACCACCTGGGCGGGGCCGCCGCTCACGGTGAGGCTGATGGTGCTTCCCTTGGCTGCTTGAGAGCCGGCGGGAACGCTCTGAGAAATCACGATTCCGGGTGCCTCGGTCGAGTTCTCCTCGATCGTCGTCGGCCCCATGACGAATCCCTGGGTTTCGATCAGAGACTGGGCGTCGGCAACCGGCAGGCCGATAAGAAATGGCACACCGAATTTCTCGGTGCCCGATGACACGTAGACCAGGACGGTGGAACCCACGGCCACCATGGCGTCCTGGTCGGGGTCGGTACGGATCACGATCCCCACTTCGACGCCTGCATCGGACTCCCGCTGGGGGATCCCGATGAATCCGGCTTCGCCGACGATTCGCAGAGCTTCGCCTTCTTCGAGGCCGGCGACCGCGGGAACGGCCGCGGTCCCGCTGGTCGATCCCGGTCCCCCCAGAAGCCGGAAGACCAGGAAGACCAGGATTGCCAGAGTGGCCAGGAGAGCAAACGTGCCCACGACAAACGCCAGGTTCGAAGCCGGAGGTTCTTCGAGCTGGCGGTATGCCTCGGCCGGGGGAACCGTGGCCGGAGGAGCTATGGGTGTGGACATCATCCGGGTGCTGTCGTCGGCGGTGACGGTGTTCGTGGGCTCACCTCTCAGGGCGCGCCACATGTCCGCCCGTAGATCCTCGGCGGTCTGATAGCGCGAGGCGGGATCCTTGTGCATCGCCTTGAGAACGATCCGGTCGAGATCCTTGGGCACGTCGGGGTTTACGGCCGATGGTGGGTCCACTTCCGAGGAGACGTGCTGGTAGGCGACGGCGACAGGGCTGTCTCCCCGGAATGGGGGTCGGCCGGTGAGCATCTCGTAGAGGACCACGCCCAGCGAGTAGACGTCGGAGCGTTCGTCGGCGGGGGAACCCTGGGCCTGTTCGGGGCTGAAATACGTGGCGGTGCCCATGACTGCACCGGTCTTGGTCAGCTCCGCGGAGTCGTCCCACGCCCTGGCGATGCCGAAGTCTGTCACCTTCACGGTCCCGTCGGGAGCGAGCAAGATGTTGCCCGGCTTGATGTCGCGATGAACCAGACCGGCACGGTGGGCGACCGAGAGTGCCGCGGCAACTTCGGCAGCGATCTCCAGAGCCCGGCGGGGAAGCAGCGAACCCTCGGAGCGGAGCACCTCGCGCAGTGAGCGCCCTTCGATCAACTCCATCACGATGAAGTAGGTCTTTTCGAACTGGCCCCAGTCGTAGATGCCGACAATGTTGGGGTGTGTGAGGTTTGCGGCTGCCTGGGCCTCTCTCCGGAACCGTTTTACGAACGCCTCGTCGGCACTGAATTGGGAGTGGAGCACCTTGACGGCGATCTTGCGTCCCAGAAGTGTGTCTTTGCCCATGTAGACATCGGCCATTCCGCCGCGGGCGAGATGGGCTGTGGCCTGGTAGCGATCGGTGAGAGAGAAGGGGGTGTTCATATGAACTCGGTGAGTCTACGAGCGATATCGGATGGTTGGTAACTCATCGGCTGCGTCATCCTGTTGTCCAGGCTTCGATGACGGCCCTGGCGATGGGAGCCGCCACCGATCCACCGGTGGCGGTGTCCCCCGCAAAGCCACCATCCTCCACCAGGACGGCGATGGCGATGGTGGGATCGTCGGCCGGGGCAAAACCTATGAACCAGACGTTGGGGGCTCCGCCCGGTCTTGACGCGGTTCCTGTCTTTCCGCCCACCCTGACGCCGGCCACCGAGGCCCTGCTGCCGGTTCCCTCCGTAACCACACGCTCCATCAACTGGGCAAGAACTGCCGCGGTTGCTGGCGACATGGCCCGCGCCAGCGCTCGAGGCGGAATCGAGCGAATCTGGTTGCCGTCGGCGTCGAAGACGGAGGCGACGATGTGAGGCTCCATGACCTCTCCGCCATTGGCTATGCCGGCGGCCACCATCGCCATCACCAGTGGTGAGGCTTTGACATCCCGCTCGCCGATCGCGCTCTGGGCGAGTGCTGCCGGGTCGTCGGCGAGTTGTCGGGCCGGAAAACTCGCCGTCGCCAGCTGCCATGGGAAGTCGATCGAACGCCCGAACCCAAGACCGCTCGCCGACCGGCCGATCTCCTCGGCCCCCACGTCGATGGCCATCTGCGCAAAGGTCGTGTTGCACGACTTGATGAAAGCCGTGGCAACCGAGACCGTTTTGCCGTTGCCACAGGCCACCCGGCTGAAGTTCCTGATCGTGGCCGACGTTCCCGGAAGAGCCAGCTCAACCGGGTCGGGGTACTCGGTTTCGGGACCGGCGGTCCCGGCGTCGAAAGCCGCGGCGACGACGATCGGCTTGAAGAGCGAGCCCGGGGCGTATAGCTCTTGTCCGGCACGGTCGCGGAGAGGCTCATCCGGGCGATCGAGAAGCTGTTGGCGGGCTTCCACGGCGGTCGAGCCCAAGAACTGTGTGGCGTCGTAGGAGGGTGACGATACATAGGCGAGGACGGCGCCGGTCCCGGGATTGATGGCGACGATGGCCCCTTTTTGACCCTCCATCGCCGCAAACGCCGCCCTCTGCAGGTCGGCATCTATGGTCAATTGCACCGTTCGCGGGCGCAGGTCACGGCCGAAAATCGCCGAGATCGCATCCGAGATCGTGACATCGCGACGGGAACGAAGGTCGGATCCGTAAGCGGCTTCGATGCCCGCATCGCCGACCAGGCGACTCGTGTAACCGACGACGGGGGTGAAGGCTTCACCCGCCGGATACGTGCGCGCATACGCAGATGCGTTTTCGGGCACCCGCACCGATTGGGCGAGGATCTCGCCGTCGGCGCTGACGATCAGACCCCGCTCCTTGGTGGTCAAGTTGATGGCGGTACGGGCGTTGCGAGGATCAGAGCGGTAACGATCCGCTCCGATCACCTGAAACCACGTGGCAGCCAGCAGGAGAAGACCAAAGCCACCGAACACGGCCACCGCGAGACGGCGGGTGGGTCCGTTCACGTCGCTTCCTCGTGCGAGATTCTCAGCAGCCCGGCCATCAACAGCATGTTTCCCACCAGCGATGAGCCGCCATAAGACATGAACGGGAGAGCCACACCTGTGAGCGGGACCACTCGCATCACGCCCCCGATGATCAGAAACACCTGGATGCCTAGGACGAGGCTCAAACCGGCAGCGAGCAGTTTGCGAAACCTGTCGCGGGCCTGCAGGGCAATCCCGAATCCGGTCGCCACAGCGAGTGCATATGCCGCAAGAACAGCCGTCGATCCGGCGAAGCCGAACTCTTCTCCGACAGCGGCAAAGATGAAGTCGGTGACCGCGGCAGGGATGAGGTCGGGTCGGCCCAAACCGGGCCCGGCTCCGGCCAGGCTTCCGGTACCCAGCGCAAAGGATCCTTGGATGATCTGGTATCCGGCTCCTTCGAAGTCCGAGAACGGCTGTATCCACGCCGCAACACGGCGCTGGACGTGATCGAACGCGATCCAGCTACCGACGCTTCCCAAGGCTGCCAGCACGCCTCCAACGGTCAGATATCCCACGGCACCGGTGGCGGCGTAGAGCATGGCGACAAACAGGGCGAACAGCATCAGCGACGCACCGAGGTCTCGCTGAAACACCAGCACCCCGAGGCTGGCCACCCACGCCACCAGAAGAGGAACCAGTTGTCTGGGCTCGGGAATGGCAACCCTGCCCAGGTGTCTTTGCGCACCCGTCAAGGCCATTTGGCGGTCAGCGAGGTAGCCGGCCAAGAAAACGACCAGAAGCAACTTGCCAACCTCGGCCGGTTGGAAATTCAGATCGGTGAATCCCAGGTTGACGATGATCCAGAGTCGGCTCCCATTGACTTCGGCACCGCTGATCGGGAGCGGCCACGATGTTGGTAGCAGCGGCAGCATCAGCAACCCGACCGCGGCAACGAGCGTGACGTTTCGATACCGGCGGAGTCGGCCCACACCGGCATGGTTGAGAGCCCACAACGCCAATGTCGCCACCGAGGCGGCAATCAGCAGCCACCATCTCTGCAGCCCGGCCCGGTCGGGGTTGATCCGGTAGATCTCGACGAAACCGATAGCAGTGACCAGCGCCACTGGCGAGAGAAGCAGCGTGCTGGCGTGGGGTGCAAAGCGGCGGATCGCGGTTTGGAGTCCGAGAAAAGAGATGGCGAAGACGAGAAAGGTCAACCCTGCCTGGGCATCAACCGTTCCCCCCCGCGAGAGGTTGACGAGCGTGACCCCGAAGGCGGCGAGGATGGAAGCGCCCCCGAGGAGGAGCGACTCCGTGAATCTGGTCACCTTTCCACGGTCACTTCACATCCACGACCACAGCGGTGATGTTGTCATGGCCACCGGCGATGTTGGCCCGTTCCACGAGGTCCCAGACGGCTTCCTCGGCGGTCCCTGCGTTGAGGGCAGCCTGAATCGATTCGTCGCTGATCATCGAACTGACGCCATCAGAACACAACAGAACCCGGTCGGAAGGCAGCAGTTTCAGTTCGAAGACGTCGACGTCGATTTGAGGGGCGAGACCGACGGCGCGGGTCAACATGGATCGTTGGGGGTGGTTGGCGATGTCTTCGGCGGCGATGCGGCCCGCTCGCAGATACTCGTTGACGAGGGTGTGATCTTCGGTGAGTTGATTGAGGGTTCCCCCACGCGACAGGTAGGCGCGGCTGTCACCCACGTGCCCAAATGTGGCCACCCGATCGGGACCCAACTCGAGCATTGTGATGGTCGTGCCCATGCCCTCCAACTCCGGTTTCTTGGCGGCCTCGTTGAGGATGGCGAGGTTGGCCATTACGACCCTCCCCTCGAGGTCGGTGTCTGCTTCCACCGTCTCGCGCACCGCTATCCCCGATGCCACCTCGCCACCGGCGTGCCCACCCATTCCGTCGGCGATCACGAACAAGAGG
>JBFJTO010000095.1:0-6105 GCA_041625295.1 Acidimicrobiia bacterium
CTCGAGGTTGTTGTAGTTCTCGTTGGCAAGGACGAAACCTGCAGGTCCGAAGGCGCCCATGTCCGCCTGTCCGGTGCCGAGCGCCACGCCCAGGCCGGTGTAGTCGGTGGTAACGATGCCCTTGACCTCGATGCCGAGCGCCTCGGTGAGGACGGCGGCAAACGTGTTGACGTCATCCTGGAGTGCTTCGACTTCCTGGCTGGGCACGAACCCGAAGATCAACTGGTCGGGCCAGTCGGCTTTGGGATCGGCTTCGGTTGTGGTTGTACTTGCTTGTGTTGTCGTAGTCGTCGGCGCCGCCACAGTGGTTGCCGTTGTGGCCGCGGTGGTGTCGGCCGTTCCGGTCGTTCCTCCGCATGCAGCGACGAAAAGCGAGAACGATGCGAGCGCGACCATGAGGGTCCGCTTGGTCATGTTCTGATCCTCCCTGTCGAATAAACAGTTCCGCGTGGGCTGGGCCCATCGCCGGATGAGAGTACATCTCTCGGCGTCGTTTTCGCATCCCGCAGGGAGGTGGTGTTTCGCGGCCTTTTGAGTTCCCGCGCAAAAACGTGTTTCAGACCACCTGTACCCAGCCGACCACCTCGGGAACGCGCCGCTTGAGCAGCCAGCCGGAGATCAACAGCGAAGCCAGGTAGGCGAGCGCACCCCACACGACGGCGAAGAGGTTGGCGAACCAAGGCGCGATCAACTGTCCGAAGTCAACGGTGAGCACCATCACCGATGAAGGCAGAACAAGCAGGAGGCCGATCACGAAAAACGACACGATCTGCGCAACGATCGCCAGACACCCTTGTTCGGTTGCCTGGGCGAACACATCGGTTCCTTCCCTGGGCAGGCGCAACGGCGTGACCACCGAGATGAAGTTTCCGACTGCGAGCTGACAGCCGATGGCGCACACCGTTAGGGCCGGGATGAACGTCAAAGACGCCCAGGCACCGGATAGATAGGCCAGAAAGGTGGACAGCAGGGCGGTTTCCACGACGAGACCGGCGGTCACGGCGAGGTTCTTGCCGACTATCAACTGCCTTGGCCGTGCGGGCAGCACGAAAAGGAAGCTGGCTGCGTTGCGCTCCCATCCGAAGAGGTTGAGCGCGATGGGAAGTCCAACGAAGAGGACCAGGGCCGGAGCCAGCATCGGCAGCCATGGGCGCGAGCGGAACACTCCCAAGCCGGTTGTGCCGACCAGAACCGATGCGACGGCAAGACCGACGAAGATCACTGCACCGGTCCAGACAAGTCGTTGCCGGGGGTCGCGGAGGTAGAACTTGAGCTCCTTGCGCGCCAGCACGGTGGGGACCGACCACAGACGTGAACCCGCAAATCCCCGGCCTTTGGATCGCCGGGCGGGATCGGGTGTCTTCTCGGTGGTGGTGAGCATCCAGTTGAGGAGCCGCTGCCAACTCCACCCCAGGGCGAAGATCCAGGCCAATGCCACGGCTGCGAAGAAGACGGCCGCGAACGGGTGGCCACTCGCAGACTCCGTGACGACCCTCTGGGCCGCGACCGGTGGCAACAGTGACCACCAACCTCCGAGGTTGTTTGCGACGGCGGCGCCTTCGAGTCCCAACTGGCGCACGGAGCCACGCACCACCGCCTGCGACGCGAAAACACCCAGACCCAGGCCGGCCACGATCACCATTGCCAGGTCCCGCCCTCGGCGGGTTCGAAGAACCGCCGAGATGGCGGTCGTGAAAAGCTGCCCCGACACGATCAGCACCGCAAGGAACAACAGCGATCCGAGAACGGCGCCCGGTAATGCAGTCTTGAATACCACGACGTTGGTCCCCAGCGTGAGTAGCGGTATCAGGATCGACGGCGCAACCAGGGCGGAGACCCCCAACCCGACAGTGAGTTGGGTGCGTGACAGCGGTGCCAGAGCGAACCGGGCCGGGTCGAGGTTTTCATCGAGAGGAAAGATCACAACCGGCAGGGAGACCCAGAACACGTACAGGCCCAGGGCCGCCCACAAGGAGGCCGCAACGGCTCCAGAAGCGCTCATTTGAGTCAGGGCCCGGTGGTAGTGACCGGCGAGAAACCATGAGCCCGCACCGAGCCCTGCCAGCGTTGCCGGTAACCCGATCCTTCTTTGCCAGTCGGCCCGAAGGCCGTTCCACAACAGACGGAGCTTCAGTCGCGCGAGTCGTGTAACCACGCCAATCCCTGGTTCTCTGCATTGCGTCCCACCGCGGCGATGAAGGCGTCTTCGACGGTTTCGGCGCCCATGGTGGCGCACAGTCCTTCGGGGGTGTCCTCCATGGCCATTCGGCCCTCGACCATGATCCCGACCCGGGTGCACAGACGCTCGACCAGGTGCATCTCGTGACCGGAGAAGATGATCGTGGCGCCCTGACGGGTGTAGCGCTGGAGGAGTTGCTGGATTGTCCGGGCGCTGACCGCATCGACGCCTTCGAAGGGTTCGTCCAGGAACAGCACTTCGGGTCGATGGATGATCGCCGCAGCCAGAGCCACTTTCTTGCGCATGCCCCGCGAGTAGTCACCGACCAGTTTCGTGGCCGAGTCGGCTAGGTCGAGAAGTTCTAGAAGTTCGTCGCGACGTTCCACCGCATCGAGGCGGGGCACGGCGTGCATCGCGGCGGCGAAGTCCAGCAGTTCGGCGCCGGTGAGACGCTCGTAGAGGTTGAACTCCTCGGGAAGCACACCGATCCGTTTCTTGACCTCGATCGGATCCTTCCAGGTCTCGAATCCGGCTACTCCTGCTTTTCCCGCGGAGGGCCGCAAGAGTCCGACGATCATCTTGATCGTCGTGGTCTTGCCGGCGCCGTTCTGGCCGATCAGTCCATAGAACTCACCGGGTTCGATGCGCAGGTCGAGATGATCGACAGCCACAGATTTTCCGAATCGTCGGACGAGGCCGTTGGCCCACACCGCGGCCGATGCGATCTCCTCGGGAAGTTGTTCTGCTCTGGTCAAGGTCGTCACCGTGTGGTCATCGGCATCGCGACCGCGGTCCTGAACGGCTCGCGCCGTCGATTGTGGCCTGTCCCGAGAGTTTTGCGTATCAGCGTGATCGTGACGGTCGGATCGCCAGGACCCCGAAGAACTCCGTGATGGCCACGCCGGCAACCGTGGCTGAGGCTGCGGTGTCCGCCCAGTAGCTGACGATCAACCCCGCGATGACTGCGAAAGCCCCGTATCCGAGTGCCGAGAGCATCATCGAGGGAACCTTTCTGGCGGTGAGAGATGCCGTTGCCGGCGGTGCGACCAGCAGGGCGAAAACGAGCAGTGATCCGACGCTCCGGTACGAGGCGACCACCACCAGGGTCACGAGCGAGAGCATCACGCCGTGAGCCAACCCGGGCCGGAGACCCAGAAGCTGGGCCTTGTCCCGATTGAAAGCGAGGGTCAGGAAGGCCCGGTAGAAGAGGAGTGTGGAGCCCACCGCAACGACCCCCGTTGCCGCCAGAACTGCGATGTCTCGGCTCGACACCCCCAGGAGGTTGCCGAACAGGATGGCGGTCAGGTCTCCGCTGTAGGAGTGGGAGCGGGATATCACGATCACCCCGAGGGCGAGCATCCCCACGAACAGCAACCCGATTGCGGTGTCTTCGGCGATCCGGGACCGCCGGTGGATCAGGTTGATACCGCCGATCATCACGAGCGCCGAAATCGCCGCACCGATCAGGGGGTCGAATCCGAAGATGATCGCCAGGGCGATGCCTGGCAGGACGCCGTGGGCGAGGGCATCACCAAGGAAGCTCATTCCCCGGATCACCACCCACGTTCCGACTACCGATGTTCCCAATACCACGAGGAGACCCCCGAGTAAGGCCTGGCGGGCGAACGGCTCGGCGAATGGTTCCACAAGCCAGTTCATCCCAGCCCCCCGGCGATCGTGTGGGCCAGTTGCAGCATCCACTCCCGGTATCCGGAATTGTCGGGTCCCATCGACTCCACTCTGATTTCGACGACTTTCACCGGGAATCCCGCCTGGGAAGCGATGCTCTCCGCGAAAGCTTCTGGTCCTCCGGGTTGGACGAATATCGCCGGGATCCTGTCGGTCCGGATCGCGTTCAGCAGGGCGGCCGTGTCCCGGCTCGACGGTGAGCCGAGAGTGCTTGCCGAGGGGATCAACGAACCCACGACCTCGAAGCCGTAGCGGTGGGCCAGGTATCCGAGAGTGAGATGATCTGTCACCAGGCGGCGGTTCGTGACACGGTCGAGTGCGGCCCGGACCTGGTCGTCGGTGGCCGCCATTTCGGCTTCAGCGGCTGCGGTCGCGGTCTTCCAGTCTCGAGAGTCGTCGATCTCGGCCATCTTCTGGCCTATTGCCTTGACTGCGATCGCCATCTTCGAGGGATCCGTCCACACGTGGGGATCGGGGCTGCCACCTGGGGCGATGAGAGGGTCGACCAATGGCCCGATGTCGAGAACTTTGATGCCGTCGGCCCGCGCTAGGTCGAGGGCATCACCGAGGCTTCCCTCCAGTCCGAGGCCAATGGCCACGACCAGGTCGGCGGAGCGCAGCGATGCCAGATCCCGGGCTGCTGGTTCGAAGTCGTGAGGGTCGACGCCGTCGGGTATCAGCGAAGCCACTTCGAGATCCAGCGACCCGGCCACCGCCGCCAGGATCGATGTCGTGGCGATGACTCTCGGGCCGGTCGGGGCGGGCTGGCCGGGAGCTGCGCAGGCGCTGACAACCAGAAGGGACGCCAGCAGCGTCGTTTGAGAAGCTCGCCTCCATCTGGTTAGAATGAGAATCATTCTCAGTGAGTATATGAAGCAGTCGGGACCGTCGCAACACATCACGAAGACCGTCGAACTCCATCTCCTGGGGATCGGCGCGCGCTTGACGACGGGTAGGCGGCTGATTGTGGAACAGCTGGCTGCGGCCAACGGCCCTCGCACCCCCTCGGACCTTCATGCCGGTCTTGGGGACCGTTTGCCGCTCTCCTCGCTGTACCGGGGTTTGGCAGCGCTCGAGGAGGCCGGCGTTCTCTCCCGCCACGCCGGCCTCGACGGCCACAATCGTTACGAGATCGCTGAACGCTTCGTTGGCCATCATCATCACCTGGTTTGCCTCGGATGTGGGGAAATGGTCGATGTCGAGCTGGACGCGGGCGCCGAGAAAGCGCTGGGAACGGTTGCCTTCGAAGCCGCCCGGGATGCGGGGTACCGCTTGTCGGGCCATGGACTCGAGATCGAAGGGCTGTGCAACTCGTGTCGGTGATCGAGGCAGTCCACCTTCGGGTCACCTACGGCTCGAGAGTCGCCATCGCCGACTCCGACTTTCAGATTCCGGCCGGGTCGCGGACCGCGGTGATCGGTCCGAATGGTTCGGGGAAGTCCACCCTGCTCTCTGCAGTGGCGGGATTGGTAGAACCGGCCGGCGGATGGCTGCAGGTGCTTGGCGTCTCTCCGAAGGAGGCTTCGGTATCGGTGGCCTATGTGCTCCAGTCGGCAAAGGTGAACGAGTCTCTGCCGGTGACCGTCCGCGAGGTCGTGGCCATGGGCCGCTACGCGGGCCTGGGAGCGTTCCATCCGTTCGGGCGCGGGGATCGCGCTGCCGTGGATCGGGCCATGTCGCGCCTGGCGATCACGGATCTGGCCGGGAGACACCTGTCGGAGCTTTCGGGGGGACAGCGCCAGCGGGTGTTCATCGCCCAGGGTCTGGTGCAGGAGCACGCAGTGCTTCTTCTCGACGAGCCCTCCACGGGTCTCGATCTGGTTTCGGCAGCGGCGATCGAGGCTGCCCTCGATGAGGAGAGGGGTGACGGGTGTGCAGTGGTGGTGACCACCCACGACCTCGAGGACGCCTTCGCGGCCGACAATGTGATCCTCATGGCCGGGAGGGTGGTTGCCTCCGGACCACCCGGGTCGGTGCTCACGTCGGAGAATCTGACCACCGCCTACCGATCCAGGATTCGCGAGGTCGACGGCCGGCTCCTCCTCGACGACTCCGCTCACCGTCCCGCTGGTGAGGCCCACCATGTGCATCTGGACAGGGGATCAACCGACCTCTGAGCCGACGGGTACTATCGCCGTGTTGGACTACGTCGCCCTATATCGCAAATACCGGCCCCAATCCTTCGAGGATGTCATCGGCCAGTCCCATGTGACAACGACCCTGGCCCGGGAGATCGC
>JBFJTO010000096.1:0-6098 GCA_041625295.1 Acidimicrobiia bacterium
GGGCCAGCCCGCGACCGACGTAATTCCGGGCAATGGAAACCACCAGCCGCAGGTTCGCTTCCACAAGACGACGATGCGCCGCCTTCCCAACCCGCTTGGCACGCTCGAGGAGAGTGCGATCCTCGATCGTCAGCTCGGTCTCCTCGGCGAGCTGCTTCTCGGCTTCCACTCCTGCCTCGAGCTGCATCGCCAACTCGACCTCTTGCTGTGCCGTGAGAAGCCGATAACGGCCGATCTCGTGAAGCCACATTTTCACCGGGTCCGAGACACTGATGGAGGCATCGTCGAGCAGATCCTCGGGCTCGTCGTTGGTGTCCTCGGCAATGCGTATCCCTTTGGCGCGCAAACTCTCGAAGACCCGCTCGAAGTCTTCAGCGGCTGCCTCGGCTTCGGCAAGGTCGTGCTGAACCTCGTGAACGGTGAGGAACCCGCGCTGGGTCCCCCGCTTGAGAAGTCCTTCAACTGCCGTGGCTACGCGGTCCATCTAGCTCCTGTCGAGATCACGCTTCTCCTGCTGCAACCGTACCAAGTCTTGGAACACCGTTGAATACTCGTCAGAGCCCGGGTCGAGGGTCGCCAGACGACTCGACAGGGCTGCCACGTCGCCCTCCACCGCGGCCCGCTTGATAGCTGCCAGCACCGACGCAACCGACTCCACCGGTCGAGCGTCCATCGAGAGCTCGATGAGCAATGCCACGACCTCGTCACTGCCTACCGGGATGCTCAGCGGGACACCAGGCTTGACATCGGCCACCTGTGAAGAAACTCGCTCGAAGGCCTGGCGATACGCATCGTCGGAGAAATCCGATTCCGAGAGGCCGGCGACTCTCGCCCCTCCGCCATCAGCGATCGCGGCTCGCAACAACTCCCTTTCCAGCTTGGATCGGCGGCCCGAATCTGCAGCCGGGGCCACGGCCGCGGGTCTCCGCCGGCGCCGTGGTTCGAGTCCCATGGCTCGCTCCACCGTTTCGATGTCGATGCCGAGCCGCTCCGCTACAAAGCGGATGTATTCGGTACGAGCGATCTCATCGGACACCCTTGCAATGCGTGGGGCCGTTGCCCGCAACGCCCGCGCCCGGCTCTCCGGCTCGGAGATGTCGTACTCGGCCAACTCTCGCTCGATCCAGAACTGAAGGAAGGGAACGGCCCGCTCAACGGCCTCGCGGAGCAACTCCAGATCACCACGCTGCGCCAGGTCGGCAGGGTCGGCGCCGGGTGGCATTGCTGCGACGCGAAGGTCGAGATCCAGTCGAACGGGCATCTCCAGGGAGTCCGTCCGTAGTGCAGCTTTGATCCCGGCCAGATCGGCATCGAACGCAAGCACGATCCGATCGGCAAACCGACGCAGCAGATCGAAGTGATCGTCGCCAAGAGCAGTGCCGCAGGTTGCCACCGCCACCGGGTAGCCGGCGCGATGGAGCGCGATCACATCCGTGTACCCCTCCACGATCACGGCCAGGCCCGATCGGCGGATCTCTCCCTTCACACGATCGAGCCCATACAGCAGCCGACTCTTGTGATAGATCCTGGTGTCGGGCGTGTTCAGATACTTGGGACCATCTCCTTCGAGAACTCGACCTCCGAAACCAACCGAGTCCCCGGAGACGTCGGAGATCGGAAACAGGATGCGATCCCGGAAATAGTCGTACAAGCGCCCGCCCTTGCCGCGCCGGGCCAGGCCGGCCTCGAGCATCGTGGCGTCGGAAACTCCGCCCGCCCGCAACTCTCTCACCAGATCGTCGCCGCTGGCGAGGGCGTAACCGATCTTGAATTCGTCGACAACGGCAGCGTCGTAGCCTCTTCCCCGCAGATAGGCACGAGCCGGTCCCGCCTCTGGTGCAGTCTTGAGGCGCCTCTGATAGATCTCTCCCGCCAGGCGAACTGCTTCGACTAGCCTCCGCCTCTCACCCTTGCGCCGTCCCGCCCCGGGATCCTCCTCGATGACGATGCCGGCCTTCTGTGCCAGAAACTCGAGCGCATCGGGGAACGACAAACCCTGCGTGTCTTGAACGAAGCTGAATACGTCGCCGCCGACGCCACACCCAAAGCAGTGGTACAGGCCCCGAGCCGGATCCAGCGACATCGAGGGCGTCTTCTCCTGATGAAACGGGCAGATCGCCGAATAGGTGCGGCCGGATTTCTTGACGGTGGTCACGGCTGCGAACAACTCGACGATGCTGGTCGCATCCCGAACTCGATCCCGGTCTTGATCAGAAAAGGCCATTGGCGGCGAGTGTAAGCGCACCCGACGACACCCGAATGAGCGGCATCCGAGAAGCGGCTGGATTGGCCCGCCTGAGCGTCAGCCGACGGGTTCCTGAAGGGCTGCGAAGTGGCAGGCACTCGCATGACCCAGCCCGAAGCGATCGATGAGTGCCGGCTCCTCCTGAGCGCATATGTCCTGCGCCTTCCAACAACGGGTACGGAAGCGACACCCCGAGGGGGGATCTGCCGGACTGGGCACATCGCCCTCGAGCAGAATCCTGCGTGACTTTGCCTTGACTGTCGGGTCGGGAATCGGTACCGCGGAGAGCAGCGCCTGCGTGTACGGATGCGACGGCCGATCGTAGATGTCGGCTTCGTTGCCGAACTCCACGATTTTGCCCAGATACATGACGGCCACCCGATCTGAGATGTGTCTCACCACCGAGAGATCGTGGGCGATGAACACGTAAGAAAGCCCGAGCTCATCCTGAAGCTCTTCGAGGAGGTTGACAACCTGGGCTTGCACGGAGACATCGAGGGCGGATACCGGCTCGTCACAGATGATCACGCTGGGATTCAGCGCCAACGCTCTGGCGACCCCGATCCGCTGTCTCTGACCGCCGGAGAACTGATGGGGATATCGGTTGATGTGATCGGGATTGAGGCCCACGGTCTTGAGAAGTTCCGGGACGCCCATCCGTCGTTGATCTTTGGAGACGGTGCGGGAGTGGATCGACCATGGCTCCGAGATGATGTCTCCGACCGTCATCCGCGGGTTGAGCGAGGCGTACGGGTCCTGGAAGATGATCTGGATGTGGCGCCTGAGACCACGAAGGGCCTTCCCCCTGGCGCCGAAGATATCCTGGTCCTCGTAGAAGGCAGAACCGCTGGTGGGCTTCTCCAATCGGAGCAGTGTGCGTGCAACCGTCGTCTTGCCGCATCCGGACTCGCCGACGAGGCCCAGCGTCTCGCCCTTCTTCAGGTCGAAGCTGACGTCGTCGACGGCCTTGATCGTGCCTACCTGGCGTTTGAGCACCACTCCCTTGAGAACCGGGAAGTGCTTGACGAGATGTTCGACGCGGAGGATCGGCTGTTCAGACATTCGTGGCCAGTTTTTCCGCAAAGTGGCATGCGCTCTTGCGTTCGACGTTCACATCTCTCAGCACGGGGACCTCTCTCATGCAGATCTCATCGGCGTACGGACAGCGGGGGTGGAATGCACACCCGCTGGGAACATGCATGAGATCGGGTGGAGATCCGACGATGGGCTGGAGCTTTTCACCTTTGCGATCGGCCCGGGCCAGTGAACTCATGAGTCCGAGCGTGTAAGGGTGCATCGCCCTCGCATAGATGTCGCCGATCGGACCCGTCTCGACGATTCGCCCGGCATACATCACCGCCACCCGGTCGGCAACCTCGGCGACGACAGCGAGGTCGTGGGTGATGAGAATCAAGCCCATCCCGGTCTCTTTCTGCAGTTCGGCGAGCAGATCCATTATCTGGGCTTGCACCGTGACGTCGAGAGCAGTGGTGGGTTCGTCGGCAATCAGGATGTCGGGGTCGAGGGCGATCGCCATGGCGATCATCACCCGCTGGCGCATGCCCCCCGAGAACTCATGTGGATACGCATCCAACCTATCGGTGGCCGAGGGGATCCTCACCCGATCCATCAGTTCGGCGGCCCGCTTGAGCGCCTCCTTCTTGGGCAGATCATTGTGCTCCCTGAACATCTCGGCGATCTGCCAACCGACCGGAAACACGGGATTCAGGGCGGTGAGGGCATCCTGAAAGATCATCGAGATTCCCGGACCGCGGATCGCTCTCCGTTCGCCGGCGGGAAGGTCGAATAGCGATTTGCCTCCAAACGTGACCGCGCCGCCCGTGATGAACCCGGGAGGTGTATCGATGATCCCCATGATCGCCTGGGCGCTGACGGTCTTGCCGGACCCGGATTCACCGACGATGGCCAGGGTCTCGTGGCGGTCGAGCTTGTAACTGACACCGTCCACTGCCTTGACCACGCCGTCGCGCATCCGGAACTCGACCTTCAGGTCGTCGACGGTGAGCAGCGAGCCGTTTTGTGAAAAGGGGCGGTCGATTGGTGTGATCATGTCAACGCAGCTTGGGGTCGAGGGCATCACGGAGTGCGTCGCCCATCAGGATGAAACTGAAGACGGCAACGCTGAGGAAGAGTCCTGGGAAGAGGAGGAGATGGGGGTTCTGGAGAATGCGGTTCTGGGCAACTGAGATCATCAGCCCCCAGGAGATCGCCGGAAGCTGCAGACCCACGCCGAGGAACGAGAGTGCGGCCTCGGCGGCAATCACACCACCAATCGTGATCGTTGCGTAGACGATCACCGGCGCAATCGCGTTGGGGAGAATGTGCCGGGTGATTATCCGGAAGTCGCTCGCCCCCAGCGCACGCGCCGCGTCGATGTAGTCCTGCTCCTTGACCGAGAGAACTGCGCTGCGCAGCAGCCGCAACATCGTCGGCCATCCCAGTATCACCAGGACGAAGGAGACCTGGAAGAAGCCGCGGGCACCAAAGAGGCTGAGAACCACGATGCCGCCGAGAATGAAGGGAATCGCAAACCAGACATCGGTGATCCGGGCGATCAGCGCATCGAGGACGCCGCCGTAGTAGCCGGCGATCGATCCCAACACGACCGCGATCAGAACCGCAAAAGCGGTCACCACGATCCCGATGCTCACCGATACCCGAGCGCCATAGATGGTGTTGGCGTAGTAGTCACATCCTTGAAGGTCGAAACCGAACCAGTGCCCGGAGCCGGGGCGCCCCAGCGAATTGAGCAGGTCGCAGTCGTGGGGATCGACCTTGGTGAATAGCGTCGGCCAGATCGCCATCACTATGAACACCAGGATCAGCAGTGCAGATATAACGAACATGGGACTGGTTCGCAGCTGCTTCCAGGCATCACTCCACAGGCTGGCCGGCTTGCCGGCGACCTCCTCGGTCTCTTCCTTGGCGATCTGGGCGGTGTCACTCATAGCGGATCCTCGGATCGAGGACTGCGTACATCACATCGACGAAGAGATTCGACACCATGAACACGAATACCAGGAAGGTGACGATTCCCACCACGACGGTCCCTTCCTGGCGGCCAACCGCCTCGAAGACCGCCCGACCGATACCGGGGAGGTTGAAAATGGTCTCGGTGATGATCGCCCCACCCATCAGGCCTCCCAGGTCGACACCGAGAAACGTGACCACGGGGATCAACGAGTTTCGAAGAGTGTGAACACCGACGACCCGGGTGCGGCTGAGGCCCTTCGCCGTGGCAGTACGGACATAGTCGGCGCGCAGATTCTCGACCAGGGAGGTTCTGGTGAGTCGAGCGATGTAGGCGAGCGAGACTGATCCGAGGACTATCGCGGGAAGCACATAGCTGATGAACCCTTCCCGAACCCCGGCGATCGGGAGGATGTGCCACTTGACGCCCAGGAGGATCTGGGCGAGAAACCCGAGGACGAAGATCGGTATCGAAATCACCACCGTGGTCGACACCAGCACGAGGGAATCCATGAACCCCCCGCGTCGCAAGCCGGCGAGAATGCCGGCGATGATGCCCAGGATCGTCTCGAAGATGAAGGCATACACGGCAAGCCGGAAAGTGACGGGCAGGCGCTCCTTCATGATGTCGGAGACCTCGCGGCCCCGGAAGTCGATGCCGAAGTCGCCCTTCACGGCGTTCGTCATGTAGATCAAATACTGTTTGGGAAGAGACTCGTCGAGGTGGTATTTCTCGACGATCGCTTGGTGCACCGCCGGGGGCATGGGCCGCTCTCCCGAAAGGGCCCGCACCGGATCTCCGGGAATCGCAAAGACCATTGCGAAGATGAGCGCCGTCGCACCGAGAAACACGGGAATGAAC
>JBFJTO010000097.1:0-5868 GCA_041625295.1 Acidimicrobiia bacterium
CCACCGCCCCGAACAGCCACAGCGTTCCTGCCTCCAACAGGATCCGTCCGGCGGGAAAGGCTCCAGCGTGGGGTGGGGGTGAGATCGGCGGCCAGTGGATCGGCATTGTCGTGGCGCCAAGGGCCACGACGAGGGCCGTGGCGGCCGCCCACACCAGTCCCAGCGTCACGAGCCGTAGCCCGACCCGACGCCAGAGCGGGACTGCCAGGGCCGCTTTCAGTTCCCCTCCCGGGTCCTCGACTGCGAACACCACCCCCACGGCCAGGCATACCACAGCGAACCGGATCTCTAGATGACGATCGACAAAGTTCGGTGTGCTTTGTGAGGCGAGGGCGGCGAACCCGAGCGCCGCGGCAATTCCTCCCAGGTAGGCGGACCAGCGAACGGCGGCCGCCTCTGTCCGGGCGACCTCTCGGACGGTCACGGGCACGTTGGTTGACCGAATGGGTTGTCGATCATCGGGGCCGGGGCAACGTCGATCCCGAACCATTCGGCCATCGCCTCCACCGACGTGGCCGGGTCACGGATCTCGGTGGGGTGTTTCTCGAACCTGGCGGTGATCTGGTCTGTCGGCCGCTCCGCGAGCACTATCGCCACCTCGGCCGCCCGAACTCCCAGTGCGGTGTTACCCGAGTCGAGGTCGAGGAACGGGCCTGCTCCGCTCCGATCCACGATCCCAGCCAGCACGGTGTCGCCTCTTTCGACGGCCACCGCCGCCGCCCACAACGGGAGGATCGACCTGCCCTGATCCTCAGCCACACATTCGAGGCCGTCGCCTGTCACCGTCATCCCGACAGCGGTCAACCCGACCGAAACCGCCAGCTCGAACCGGTTCACCGGCAAGCCCCCTGGACGGTCCCACGCTGTGCCGGTGAGCACCACCCCTGGGCCGGTCACTTTGATGTCTCCCCCTACGGTGGTGTGCTCTGGGCGTTGCACAACCCGTGTTACGTCGATCGGCGCCACCGCTCCGACCGCTGTCAACGTGTCGCGCCAGTCGTCGACCCAACCCTGGTACATGTCAAAGACGCAATACTCGACCCCGTCTATATCCCGACAGGGCTGGGCAGCGATAAGGGCTGACCAGTCCACCCGAGGCGTCTCCGGCTGACGCACTAAAAGGTTCCCCAATACCAGCACCAACACCCCCAAACTCGCTCCGACGGTCTTTTCGGCTCGGCCCAGCCAACCCGCAGGCAGGTCACGGCGAACCGCCAAGAAACCAGCAGCCGTCGCCACCGACACCAGAAAGCCGACGTGGAAACCAGACGGGCGTAGAACGACCTGTTCAGGTGTATCGAAGATGCTCGGCGGTATCCACAGGGCGAGCTTGGAAAGCGAAATACCCTTGAGGTCGGAGTCAGAGATCTGGGCGTCGGGTGAGCTGATCAGATGGAGATAAGTGAGCACCAGGAGTGTCAACACTGGGACGACCCCCGAGGCGACTGCCCTTCCCAACGCCACCCCGCCAAACCACAACGTCACCACCACCAACAGCCCCCCGATGAGCTCGCTCCAACGGGGAGAACCGACCGCCGCCCCGGTCCAGGCGTAGACCAGCCCACCGACCTCGACTATCCCTGCCCAGCACAGCGGGACCACCACCAGGGCCAGCTGTGCTGCAGGCTCCACCCAACGAGGATGAGGAAGAGCGTCGACGGTCTCACGGACCCGGTTCCGACGAGCCCGCCCCCCGACCCAGGCCGCCAACAGAAACCCCGCCCCCGCCACCGGCAGCACCGCCCCCGCCAGCCACACCGACTCCAGGGGGAGCACCGCTGCCCTCCCCCACAACCGCGACCAGGCCAAGAAACCGGACACGACGGCACCCCCGACCAGAAACGGATGCCACAACAGCCCGGCCAGCTCCGGACGCGCCAACGCCCACACCGCAGCCCCTCCCCTCAACCTGTCGCTCATGGCCCCGCCTCCCCGTCAGGAGGCCGACCCACCAACGCCAGATACCCGTCCTCAAGGGTCGGCTCCAACAGCCTCGCCGACTCAGGCGGGTCCCCGATCGACCGCCACCGGCCTGAACCCGTTTTCCACGAAACCAGCCCACCATCCGGCCGATAGTCCGACAGCCACACCCGACCCCGGGCCACCTCCGTAAGCCCGCCAGGTGACCCGTCGAACACCAAGCGGCCCCCATCAATCACCAACACCCGCTCACACAACGCCGCCACGTCCTCGGTCTGATGCGTCGACAACAACACCGCGGAACCATCTACTGACGCCATTCCGATCAGCTCACGAAACCGCATTCGCTGCTCGGGGTCCAACCCCACCGTCGGCTCGTCCAGAATCAACACCGGCGGAGAACCCACCACCGCCACGGCCAAACCCAGCCGGCGCCTCATCCCCCCCGACAACTTCCGGATCCGCTCGTCGGCACGATCACCCAACCCGACGGCACCGATCGCCGCCTCAACCGCCCGACGCCGTACCCCGACCCCGCCGATCCCCTTCAGAACCGCCACATGATCGAGAAACCGCCGCACCGTGAACCCCGGATAGAAACCCAACTCCTGGGGCATGTAACCGAGCGAACCCCGAGCCGAAACAAGCTCGCCGGGGCGGCCAACATCGAAACCGTTCACCACAATCTTCCCCGAGTCGGCCCGCAGCACCGTCGCCACACATCGCAGCAGCGTCGTCTTCCCCGCCCCATTCGGCCCAAGCAAGGCCGTCACACCCACATCCAGCTCAAACGAGACCCCATCGAGAACCAGATTCGAACCGTACGACCGGTCCACCCGATCAACCAGAACTATCGACATCACACCACCGTTCGCAGGCTAGGGCGGCGCCCCACCGGACACCCGGCAAGGGACACCGCCCAAATCAGTCGGACACTTCTGACCCCTGCAAGCGTGGCCTTCATGGCCACGCGCTGGGAATCAACAAGTGTACGAAACACCCCCCGAGCCGGGTGCGTACTTGGTTCCGCTTCCTCCCCCACTGTCCTCGTAATAGCCTCGGGTTCGCCAGTAGTCAGTGCCATGACCAGCGCAACTCGCCGATGTCAACTCCTGGTCCTGTGCTGTGTTGGGGTTCGATGACGTCACCCCCCGTGTCAGCCACACCCCGAGGTATTTCTCCTGCACCCGAACCTCATGGTAAGTAATCACTCCGCCGCTGCAGACCACCGTCGAGAGTCCCAAGACGGACGTGCCCTGCTTGGAGATGTCTGCACCATGTGTGCACGTGACGGCCGACGCCGACAACGCGAACAAGGTTGATGAAAGCAACACCACACCGATGAGCGACAACTTCCTAGTCACGATCGTTCTCCTTCTTCTCGACCTACACATCTATTCGCCGGAAGGCGCCCTTCGGTTTCCGCTGTGGTCGGTCCGACCTGTGGTACCCGAGCCCGTTCGCCCCGACTGACCCGCTCATGGTCCAGTCCTGTCGCCACCGGGGGCTGGCAAAGAACTGTTGACCAGCAGTCATTTGAGGGACCTCTGCGTACATCCGTGGAGGTCACTTGCAGCGCCGACTCGTTGCGTTGACCTGGGCCTTCATACTCTCTAGCGCCTTTGCGTGCCGACGCCTCCTGCGTGGTTTCGGGATCGATAGGCGCCGCAATGGGCACGACTCCATCGCGTAACCAAGCCGACTAAGTCGCGGACCACGGTGAGCAGATTCGTATGAGGCTCGAGTCGCTATCCGTCGCCGCCGGGATCGGGTTAAGAGTCCCTTCCGATGACTCCGGCGACCAGGGAAAACCCCGGAAACCCAATGAAATCAAGGGTTGTTGCTCCGGTTGGTTAGCGTCACTTCTCGGTGTTTCCCGTCCTCTGACGGACAAGATACGGACAAGGGTGGCGACTGTCCTGTGATACCGCGGGGGCGCGCTGAGGGCAGGCTCAGAACTCGATGATGCGCATGATCTCGTCCGAGACGAACACGCGGTCATATCTGCGACCCGTGGCTTCGCGCAAGAGCCCCGCCTCAACGAGCCTCTGGATTCCGCTGTTCGCTGCCGGGTAGCTCTTGTCATAGTGTTCAGCGGCGAAGGTGGGGGCGACAATTGGCCGGCCGATGAGATCCTCGGCGATATCACGTCCGATGCCGCGGATGCGGCTCTGGTGGATTACATCGCGGATATGCGCTTGGAATGCAATCAACTGATCGATCTTCGCCACAGCCGCATCAGACTGTGTGCGTACGCCAGCTGCGAAGAACCTGATCCAGGAATCGAAGTCCCCTGTTTGGCTGACAGTGGCCAAGTGCTCTTGGTAGTCCCGGCGGCGCTGCTCCAACCATGGGGAGATCGTGAGGAGTGGCTGGGTGAGATGCCCCTCCCGCAGGAGCTGAAGCACGATGACCAGCCGGCCGATTCGCCCATTCCCGTCACTGAACGGATGCAGCGTCTCAAACTGGTAGTGGGCCAGGGCGAGAGTGGCGATGATTGGCAGATCTGCATGGGGCGCGTTGACCCAAGTCTCCCATTCGAGCAATCCGTCACGGAGAAAGTCGCCAGGTGGAGGCGGGACGAATCGGGCTTCCTTCACCCGATATCTCTCAGGGCCGATCACTACCTGACCGGTTCGAATCCGGCCTGCATCCTGATCATCGGAACTGGTCCCCTGGACAAGCCGGGCCTGAAGACTGCAGACCATGTCCAGCGAAAGCGTACGGTGCTGGATCCAATCGAAGGCCAGCTCCGCGGTGGCGACATAGTTGAGGATCTCGGTGACCTCTGGCGACCGACCGGTGGGTTCGAGCTCGGCCTCCAGGACGTCGGTGAAGGCCGCGTATGTACCCTCGATGGCTGACGTCGCGTGGGCTTCCTTGCGGATCTGGGGTCGAACGACAAGCCACGGATTGGGCAGATGGCGGCCCGCCTGATCTAGCCTCCCGAGCGCCTGGACTGCCTCGGTGACGGCTAGCCAGGTCTCGGGTGTGAGATCGATTGCCGCTGGTAGCGGGTCGGGTAGGAACGCGTAGTGCTCGTAGTTTTCGTCGTGGCGGTTGTCGTAGCCGCTGATCGGCACGAGCGTCCCTATAGGGCTGGCAGCGTAGAGGTCGGTCTGCACGTTTGAAAGCTTAACCTACAAAAGCTTTAGAACTCAGGATCCCAATCAAAGTCTTCATTCATAACGGCAGCCACAATTCAAGGTTCAGCCGGTGCCATGAAGGGGGGTCCCTCCTTGAGAGCGGCTTCCGGGAAACGTTCTCTGCACGATTGGACCGCCATTGTCCATAAGGCGTTAGCCGCTTCCTCAGTGGTAGGACCTTTCGAACTTGCGTCTGGATCCGCCGTCAACGAGGCGTCCTCTGACATGTACCGATCGGCAAGCGAGAGGGCGACCTCCGGGTCCCAGACCCCCTCGGTGCAGGCTTCGACAAGTCGAGTGTGCCAGATGATGGGGTCATCTTGGACCAGGCCGAGCTGGTTGATCCACGTCGAATAGACCGTGCGCAATTCGTCAGCGCTCATCTCGATGTCCACCTTCGGAGTCCCCAAGTTCTCAGATGACGCGGCGGTGGCATCGTCGCCGGACGAGCCAGCACAAGCTCCCAAGACCACCAAGAACATCCAGGCCGCCAATCTCAATGGTGTCTTGCCGCCGGAGCACTTCGATCTCAGGGCATCCATCCGATCATCTTGGCTCCTTCTCGCATTGAACATGCCGCTTCATAGTCGTATCCGGCGGCATCGGCGCTTCGAACATCCCCTCAGTCACCTATGTATTCGCACAAGTGGCCATTTGGGTTCCCTGTTTCAGCTCGGGGGAAGTCGTGACACGATTCAAGGAGGCTCGCAGATGATCTCGGTGATGGCGGGGTCTCGTTCAGCGTGGTGGCTAGCACCGCCTTGGCGCCGGCGGTCAACGCCAGATGGCGAGGCACCGACCG
>JBFJTO010000098.1:0-5787 GCA_041625295.1 Acidimicrobiia bacterium
GACGATCTCGAAGACGAAAATCCCCAAGCCGACGACGAACCAGACCACGCCGAGACCCGCCTTGGCGCCGATGTCTCCGATCGCGGCGACAAAGAGCACACCCGATCCGAGCAGAAGTGTCAGCATGAGGTGACCGGCCACGAGGTTGGCGAAGAGCCGGACTGCCAGGGTGATCGGGCGCAGGGCGAAGGTCGACACCAGTTCGATGACTCCCACCAGGGGCCGCAACGCCACCGGAACGCTCTTTGGCCATGCAATGTCGAGCACGTAGCGGAAGCCGTTCTTGTAGAAGCCGACGACAACGAAGATGACCCATGTGACCAATGAGAGCAGCGCCGGGATGGCCATCCGCGAAGTGATCGGAAAATTGATCAGCGGGGTGACCTCGAAGAGGTTTCCCACCAGAATGAAGATGAAGATCGACAACAGATAGGGGAGATATCGATCGCCGTCAGGTCCGATGATGGCCCTGGCAACGTCGTCGCGAACGAATCCGACCACGCTCTCGCCCATGGTCTGCAACCGGTTGGGTACGAGGCTCTTCTTCTTGAGACTGAAGAACAGAAAAGCGATGGCCAAGGCCGCCGCCAGAAAGATCAGAAACGACGTCCGCGTGAACGCGAAACCACCGATCGTGAACCATGCGTGGCTGTGGTAGAAGAGGTCGTTGACATTTCCAGGAGCGCAAATCACCTCGTTGGCGACATCGCATTCACTTGCCAGGATCAGGCCTTCCACTCAATCTCCCTTTCCGCTCCTTTGGCAACCATCACGGCCTCCCAGGTGATCAGCACCAGATAGGCGACGACGGCGGATACTCCAAATGCGATTCTGTCCAGATCCGTATATCGCGCCACAACCAACACGGTGAGCGTGAGGAGCCCAAGACGCAATACGAAACCAAACAGCGCGGCCGCATGATAGAAGGCAAGGCTGATCCTCGTCGAAACCGAGAGCAGCCACCCCGAGGCCAGGAAGTTGGCAGCGATCAACACGACACCCAGAGCCGAAGCCCACGCACCCCGACCCCCCTCGAGAACCCAGAAGACCGCCACCAGTGGCGGACCGACGAAGATTGCCCGGCGCACCGTGTGCCAGGCCAGCTTGGCTTCAACGGCCTCGCCCATACTTCGCCTCTGCTCGCTTGGAAATGGTCCACAGACGCATGAAACCCGAGTACGCCCCCACCAGGGTGAGAACCACGATCAGCCACGGGTCGGTGCCGAGCCAACGGTCGAGGAGGGCGCCTATGAGGGTGCCCGCAAGAACCGAACCCAGGAAAGCGCCACCTTCCGACCAGCCTTCGCTCATCGCGGAGGACGCGTCGTAACGGTCTTCTTGATGGTTCATAAAGGCTCCTGGGCTGTCTCGTTACCCGCAGCGACGAGTTTATCGCAGGTTTGGCGGCCAGAACCCGGAAGTGCTCTCGGTGTCAGAAGCCGCCAGATCTCAAGGGATCTATCGCCGGGCAAGCTCGTCGACATAGCTGCGTATCTGAGCGAATTGCGCCTCGCCGTCCAGACCAGCTTCATGCACGACCATCTCCCCCGAACCGCTTCCCAGGTAGTGGCCTTGTCGGAACGGGTAGAGGGTGTTGCGGCGGCCGAGATCTGATCTGATCCACCGATAGATCGTCGGGAGTGTGAACCCTGTGACTGCCATCGCCTCATTGGCGCGCTCCACAGGGAAGATCACCTCCTGCCGTTCGGCGGGGAGACGATCGAACAGCTCAACGCTGGCCACGTAGAAGACGTCGAGGTCGATCCCGGCATCCCTGAGGAGCGGCATGGTCTCATCCACGAACGCATACGCCACCTCGGAGCCCTGCAGCACCAAGGTGCCATCCCTCGAACCAGACGCCGCTTTGAGGAGGTAGACGCCGTCGACGGCCTCAGACACCGGGGCGAGGCCGAGGGACCGTCGGTCGACAACCACCTCCTTGGGTCGGGTGACGAACGGAGCGATCACTGCGGGACGGGCGGCGAAAGAGGCGGAGACCAGCGGCCACAACTCCTGGGGGTCCCATGGGGTGAGGCTAATGGCCATGCCGGGAGCAAAGTTCTCCTGGATCACTTGCAGAGCCTGCGGATCCGCGTGCGTAGGGCCATCCTCGCCGGTCTTGAGGCCGGCATGTCCGCAGATGAGGACGAAGGGTCGGTTCGGCTCGCCATCGACCTCATGGCGCATCTGATTGCCGATCGCATGCAGCCGGGAGGCGATGTGGCCCAGAGGAGCTATGAATGCTCCATAGGAGGCTCCGGCGCCGACATGCACGCCAAACGAGGACACACCCGACAGCACCGCAGCCAGCCCGTCCTCGCAGATCCCGCCCACCGACAGAGTCCTGCTCCCGGGGTTGGACTCCCGGTGGTAGAACCCTGCCGGAAAGCCGATCGTCGCCTTTGAGATCGCCGTCGAGCCGAGGAGGTCGGCCGCGCCCACCATCACGGCACCGCCCGAACCCCGGTTGAGGTACCCCAGCGCCGATCCGAGAGCTTCGCGGAGCGCGACCTTGGAACCGACCTCGAGCACGAGTTCGTCGGGCGTGGCGCCCGGTTTGGAAAGCTCGTAGATGCTGTCGACCACGGGAGCTTGCGCGCGGGCAGTCCGGGCGGAGGTATCGAGCCGCGACCTCGCCGCCGCGACGCGGGCCGCGATCGTCTCCCGCATCGGGGTCTCGGCTTGAAGAAGAGCGGTGAAAGCCTGGAGCGTCGCCCAATATGTGGCCTCGACATCCGCCTCGGATGCGTCGGGAGCACAGGTCGGCAGCACCTGGTCGCCGAACAGCGGCTCCAAAGCCGCGAAGTATTCGCGACTGCACAGCCCATGCCCGCCACCGTGGCTCTTCTTTCCCTCGATGCCATATCGCCACCCTTTGACCGTCCGGTAGACCACCGCGGTTGGCTGACCGTTGTCGAACTCGAGCGCCCTGCGCTGTCCCGCCGACACCATCTGAAGGTCGAAACCTCTCGGCACCTCGACGACGTTCCAATCGTGGAGGTAGAAGAACTCCATCGGATCCCACTGGACGTAGTCGCCGGATCGCGTGCCCTCTCGGGTCACCGCGTCGGAGTCGATGGACGACTGGTTCCAGTCCAGATGCACAACCACATTTGAGAGACCGGCGGTTCCAGCAAAGCTCACCGCCTCTGCAACACGGCCGGGTGTCAACCCCGCCTCGCCATCCAGGATGTGAATCCTGGGAGCTTTCGGTCCGTAGTAGTCGGCGGCAGCAACGGCGAGACCGAGCGAGCTACCCATGCCCACCCCTGATGCCCCGGTGGCCAGCTTGACGAATGGGGTTGCCGGCGTGGGGTGACCGTCGAGGGGCTTCGACCCAAAACGCCGAAACAGCGGGGTAGACCTTGTGGGATTGCGACGGAATCCGAGGAGATCCTCGAACCTGAGCCGGAGACGAACATCGTCGGGCAACATCTCAGGCGCAGTCAGGCGGATCACTTCGTTGCGCAGGGCCAGCATCGCGTAGAGGCCCAGCGCCTTGTGCCCGCCTGCATACGAGAGCAGATCCTGGTCCCGACGGATGGGATCACCGATGTCGTAGTCCATCATGTCGAAGAGCAACGTCTCGACGATCCTCCCCGAAGAGACAGAACCACCGGGGTGGCCAGACTGGGCGAAATTGAACAACACCGCCGACAGCGACCGATAGATGAGGTCGAGACGGGTGAAGTGCTCTATCGCGGCGGTGTCGAGCGAGGGTGAGTCATCCTCGGTCAACGTGATCCACGCCGCTCGCCGTGGCCCAAAAGTCCTGCTCATTGCTCCTCCTGTAAGGCTGGTCCGTGGAGGCGTCGGCCGGTCAAGAACCGCGGTCGCTTGTGGCGGCACACGCGCAGTAACTGCCTTGTCGATGGTTCATCAAAGCTCCCGGAACATGTCTGCTCCTGTGCCGGGAGTTTACCGAGGCAATCCGGGGCCGAACCAGAGAGCACGAATGGGCGACCCCGGCTAGACGTGGCCGGAGAAGTCGCCGGGATATGGGGGGAATCGGGCGGCGATCACAGCCACCTCCGATGAGATCTCGGCCAGAACAGCGGGGTCGTCGCGGTGTCTCAATGCCCGAACGATCAGACCTGCGATGAGAACTGCCTCCGGTTCCTTCATCCCCTGGGTGGTCATCGCCGGGGTCCCGATCCTCAAGCCCGAAGCCCGAAACGGTGGTCGGGGGTCGTAGGGAACGGTGTTGAAATTCAGCGTGATGCCAACTCCGTCGAGCATCCGTGCGGCATCGCGACCGGTCAATTCTTCGTCCACGGAACGCAGGTCTATCAAGAACAGGTGGTTGTCGGTGCCTCCCGAGACGATCCGTACCCCGTTCTTCACGAAAGCCTCAGCCATGGCTGCCGCATTCGAGATGATCTGAGCTGAGTATTGCTGAAAACCCTGAGACGACGCTTCGAGAAAACAGACTGCCTTCGCAGCGATCTGGTTGACGATCGGTCCTCCCTGGCCACCAGGGAAAATGGCTTTGTCGATCTGCTTGGCATATTCGGCACTGCTCAGAATCATCCCGCCCCTCGGTCCACGCAGAGCCTTGTGGGTCGTGGCGGTCACCACATCGGCAAATGGCACCGGGTTGGGATAGGCCTTGCCGGCTACCAGACCGATGAAGTGGGCTGCGTCCACCATGAAGATGGCGCCGACCTCGTCGGCGATGCTTCGAAACCCCGTGTAGTCGAGGTGCCTCGAATATGCCGAATATCCGGCGAGCAGCAACTTGGGACGCTCGGCGAGAGCGAGACGCCTCACCTCGTCCATGTCGATCAGTTCGGTTTCGGGGTCCACTCCGTAAGCAACGAAGCGGTAGTACTGGCCCGAGAAGTTGACCGGTGACCCGTGGGTTAGATGCCCACCCTGATCGAGTCGCATACCGAGGACGGTGTCGCCAGGCTCCAGGAGCGAGAGGTAGACACCCATGTTCGCCTGCGCCCCCGAGTGGGGTTGAACATTGGCGTGCCCGGCTCCGAAAAGCTCTTTCGCCCGTTCGATAGCGAGCGTTTCGATCTCGTCGACCACCGAGCAACCCTCGTAATAACGGCGACCCGGATAGCCCTCCGCATACTTGTTGGTGAAAACCGAGCCACTGGCAGCCATCACTGCGGGAGAGGCGAAGTTCTCGGATGCGATCAGGTGAACATGGCTGTTCTGACGCTCCAGATCCTTGCGGATCAGGCCTGCGACCTCCGCGTCCACAGACTCCAGCGGGGTTTGGTCGATCATCTCGTGAACTCCGTGTCGGCGACGCTGAACGCTAGCGCCGCCTTGGCTCACTTGATCGCGTCGCCCGTTTCCTTGTCGAAGAAGTGCATTTTGAGCGAGTCGATCACGAGCTCTGCCTGTTCGCCCGCCCTGGGAGCGTGATCGGCGTCCACACGTGCCGTGAACCTCGTGTCGGAACCGAGCGATTCGGGATCTGTGCCCTGATCCTCGAGAAGCTCCCTCAGTTCGGCAGTGATCACGGGCGTCGACGCCTCGGTGAAGTGGACGAAGGCCTCTGAGCCCAGCTGCTCGACGAGATCGGCATGAACCGTCATCGTCCGCTCAGATGTATCGCCCGAAACCGCGGAGCTGATCTCGAATGACTCAGGTCTAATCCCGATCACTATCTCGCGACCTTTGTAATGCGCCAGGCCGGATCGCTCTGCGATGCGCTGGGGAGCGATGCGAATTCGATGGCCAGCAAAGTTGGCAGAGAACTTGTCGTCTTCTCCGGAAACCGTTCCGTATACGAAGTTCATCGATGGCGAACCGATGAAGCCTGCGACA
>JBFJTO010000099.1:0-5771 GCA_041625295.1 Acidimicrobiia bacterium
AGGTCGCCAAGGAAGGGAAGGGTTACATCGAGGATCGGCGCCCCAACGCGAACATGGATCCCTACGTGGTCACCGCACTGGTCACCGAAACCATCTGCGGCAACTTCGACGGGGAATTCTGAGTTCACTCGGCCAGGTCGGTGGTTGCTGCCGAGAGCGCCGTGATGAGCGCGCTTGGTGATACCTCGACTTGAAGTCCTCTCATCCCGGCGCTGACAAACACGGTCTCGAATCCCACCATTGATCGATCGACAAATACGGGAAGGTCCCGACGTCGGCCAAATGGGCTGATTCCACCGATCACATAACCGGTCAAACGTTCGGCTGTGGCTGCATCGACCATGCGCGCCCGCTTGCCGCCCGCAACCCGCGCCAACGCCTTGAGAGACAGGCGACCCGACACGGGGACTATCC
Source organism: Acidimicrobiia bacterium (assembly GCA_041625295.1). Classification (GTDB taxonomy): domain Bacteria; phylum Actinomycetota; class Acidimicrobiia; order Spongiisociales; family ZC4RG35; genus JBFGRR01. Next base: position 415 of record JBFJTO010000099.1, read on the forward strand.
CGACGACTGCTCGATCATCCACCTCGGCGACGAGAGTCTTGAACAGCCGATCTGGATCCACTCCCAGAGCGGCTGCCACTGCCTCGCCATATGTCTCACCGTCCTCGACGATTTCATATTCATGCACCCGGTGGGCTATGCCCGACCGGAGCAGGTAGGTGGTCGCAGGAGTGGACTTTCCCATTCGGTGATTATCCCCCAGCGGGGTCGAACTCCGCCGCCGCGGCGGCGCGAACTCTCCGGACACCGATCAACCCGGCGTCAACGGACATGCTCACCATCACCTTGGCGACACGAACGGCGTTGGTGGTATCCGCAGGGCAAAAGCAAGTCTCGAGGTCCGCGCCGTTGGCGCGGGCGAGAGTGCGGGCCGCAGCAGCCGGATCTCGATCGGTGAATGTGGCCCGGGCCGCGGCCAGCGCCGCCGCGTCCGCGGCCAACTGAACCTGGTGCGCTCCGATGATTACTCGGCCCACACTCAGCCCGACAACTCCCGTGAAGATGATCAATGAGACGACCGACACGGCCACCACCGAGACCGCACCCCGCTCGTTCACCGCTCCACCGCCATCACCGCCCGCGACCTCAACTCGACCTCGATCGAACGCAACAGTGGCGTGACCAAGGGTCGCCGGACCGTGATCTCGACCTCGGCCATCCTCCCGGCCACATCCGGTCGTCTCACGATCACCCGGGCCAGAGGAGCGAGATCGCCAAGCACATCCCGGGCCACCCTGGCCGCCTGAGAAGGATCGGGAACGGTGGCGGCGACCCTGGCGCCCTCCCGCGCCGCCGCCACCATGTCGAGTCGGGTTCCCACGAGCGAAAAGACCTCCACAATTGCGAGCAACACCACCGCGATCACAGGCAACACCAATGCCGCCTCCACCGTCAGGGAACCCCTTTCTCTCACGGACGGAACTTGGTCACTGCAGAGACGACCCAGCGGACCACATTCTCGAAGAGACCCCAAAGGGCTCCCCGACCCGCCCCGCTCTTCACCCACGCGATCAGTGCGATCGCTACTGCGGCCACCGCCAGCAGCACCAGGGCGTACTCAACCGTTCCCTGCCCTTTTTCGTCCTTGGCCAGGCGGGTCCCCGCCCAGGCAACTATTCGCGCCATACATGGCTCCTTTCGCAATCCGGCTTCCGGCCGGGGCGGGGGGAAGCGGTTCTCAATGAAACGCGGGCAAGAGATCGCCGACACCGTCGATGAGGTACGGGAAGACGACGACCATCATGAATCCGGGCAGCAGCAGAAGGCTCACCGGCAGGGTCAGCTTCACGGACAGGGTTCGTATTCGTTCCATCCGGCGGGTCTGAGAGCGCGACCTGATCCCATCGACAGCAGCTCTCGTGGCCGGAATGACCGGCGACCCCAACAACTGGGCCTGGGCGATGCTGGCGGCGATCGGGGCCAGGGGGCCGGTGGCGAGCCTCAACTGTGCGCCAAAACCAAAGCTACGGGCGTTGCGCTCCAGGGCGGCCGCCTCGACACCGAGGGAACCTCCGATGTAACGGGCAGCCAGCTGCCAACTCTCTGCGAGGTTGAGGCCGGCTGTCATCGCCACGATCAGCAAGCGTCCGAATCCCGTGGCGTCGCCCGAAGGCGGCTGAGGAACGTGCCTCCACTGCGGCCGCCATCCGATCCAGACCAAGCAACCGGCAGCGATCAAACCCAACCCGATCATGCCAGGGCCCTTCTGACCAGAACGACGATCCAGGCGATCCCGGCGGCGACCGCGGCGATCCCGGCGGCGGAAACCAAGGCGCGGAAGTCTCCCCCGGTGAGTTCCCGCCACAGAGAACCCCTCCAGAGCCGCAACACGATCGCCCCGGCCGGCAAACCCCCGACGATCACCGCCTGCAGGACCATCGGTCCCGCCGCCGCACTCACCTCTCGGCGAGCCTGGGCATCGGCGATCTCCTCGGCGGCCAGAGCTTCCAGGGCCTCGGCGATCGAACCACCTGCCCTTCCGGCCAGGCCGACGGCAGCCACCAATTCGATCGACGCCGGCACGATTGCCGCGGCGACCTCCTCCATGGGCCGGCCGGCCAGTGCCAGCCTCACCGCTCCCTCCCCGACCTGCTCTCCCCCGGCTTCGACGATGGCCGATCTCAACGAGAGCCCGGCCCGAAGGGCACCCGCGAGTCCCAACAACACCTGGCCTTCCGATCCGCTGCGCGCCTCCTCGAATCGCGACCGGAACCACACCGCCCCCGCCACCAGAGCTGCCGGCACCGGTGCCGCAACGGCCAACGCGGCAAATCCGAACTGCGCGAACGATGCGCCGACACTCAGACCCAGCGCCACAACGAGCAACCCGATCACAAACCGGACACCGCCGCGATGAAGCGCCGACCCTCGCTGCGCTCCAGCTGAACGATGACTTGCACCCCAGCCTTCAGCTGCCTCTGGACCGCCTCGGCGGGGACACCGCCTCCGCCCATGAGCGCCAGAGTCTCGAGCCGCCACATCGCCTCCTCGGGACTGTTGGCATGAATCGTGGACAGCGATCCGCGGTGTCCGGTGTTGATGGCGGTGAGCAAGTGAAGCGCCTCGGGCCCGCGCACCTCTCCAAGCACGATGCGGTCTGGGCGAAGACGGAGCGCGGATCGCATCAGATGGCTCAAGGTGATCTCGCCCCGCCCTTCGACGTTGGGAGGGTGCGCCTCGAGTCGTACGACATGGCCGTGGAGGCGCAGTTCCGAGGCGTCTTCGATCACAACCACCCGCTCTCCTCCGGGAATGTGTGCCGAGAGCAGATTGAGCAGCGTGGTCTTTCCCGATCCGGTGCCTCCCGAAACGAGAATCGTCTTGCGGACCCGCACCGCCGTGGCGAGCCGGTCGGCCGTTTCGGAGTCGGTTCCACCCGAGGCCACGAATGCATCCAGATCCCCCACGACCTGAGTGAAACGGCGGATCGCCACAACCGGGTGGGACACCGCAGCCGGGGGTATGACAGCGTGAAGCCGCGACCCATCGGCAAGACGGGCATCGACTGTTGGCGATGAGCGGTCGAGCCTCAATCCCAGCGGAGAGATCACTCTCTCCACGGCAGCCAGCACGGCACCATCGTTGGGGAAGGTCGCCGACGATCGAACCAGCTGCCCGGCCTTTTCGACCCAGACCTCGCCGGGGCCGTTCACGAGGACGTCAGTGACTTCCGGATCCCGAAGCAGTACCTCGAGCGGACCGAGGCCGACGATCGAATCAACAACCGCTGCGAGTTCCGTTGCCGTGGCCAGAGGCGCCTCCCGGGGAGCGATGCGGGCCAGGGCGGTGGTGACGCTGGCTCGGTCGAGCGGCGTCTCGGTGCCGATCACGGCCGACACCAATCGATCGGTCAGGCCCACTTCGCCTCCCAGACCGCCGCCCAGGCGCGTATCCACCGTTGACGGAGCGGCAGGGTGCCGCGAATCAGGCTCGAAGCAACCGAACGAGACAAGCTCGGAAGAAGCAGACCCGGTCCGGGTGGTGCCAGCATCCTCCCCGATGGCTGATATATCGCCGGCCGGGACGGCGTGACCAGGGGCATACCGACCACGAGCGGGATGATCTGAGTTTCCGGAAGCGCCTCACGTAGAACCACCGCCGGCCAGGATGAGGCCAGGGCGGCAATCACCTCTGCAGCCTGGTCGCGGGTGACTCCCCCGTTGGGAAGGACCGCCACTCCTGATTTGGGAGGATTCAGATACCGGGAGTGGACACCGTCGACGACGAGATCAGCGAGGCTCAAGCTTCCCGGCAGTGGAGGTGAGGAACCGTCGAGGTCGACCACGACCGCAGGTGGAGCCGCGGCGCCGAGCGCGAGAGGGCCGATCCTGTGCAGCACCCAATCACCGGGACATCCGATCGAAATCACTGAAGCTGGCATCGCAGCCGACCGTAATCGAACGTTGTCAATCATTGAACCCCCTTGAGGGCGACGCCCGATAAGGCTCTCCAGTCGCTCGGCCGGCCGTAGACTGAGATCCCGCAAGAGGACCGAATGACCGAGTCGGCTGCATTCTTCGATCTGGACAAGACGATCATCGCCAAGTCGTCGACGTTGGCGTTCGCCGGTCAGCTCTCCAAGGCCGGCTTTCTCTCCAAACGCTCGCTTCTGAAGGCCGGGCTGGCACAGGCCTATTACGTCATGTTCGGGGCCGACCACGACCAGCTGGAGAAGATCCGCGAGGAGCTCGCAGATCTGACCAAAGGTTGGGACAAGACCGAGATCGAGCGGCTTGTGGAGGAGACCGTCGATGAGGTCGTGGCCCCTTTGGTTTATGCCGAGGCGCTGGCGATCATCGATGAGCACCATCGCGCCGGAAGGCGGGTCGTCGTGATCTCATCGAGTCCGGTCGAGGTCGTCAAGCCTCTCGGGAAGTACTTGGGTATCGACGAGGTGATTGGAACCCGGCCCGAGATCGATCAGGACGGGAAGTACACCGGACACCTCGAGTTCTATGCGTACGGACCGGGCAAGGCAGTGGCGATCAGAGAACTGGCCGAGCGTGATGGCATCGATCTCTCCGCTTCCTATGCCTACTCGGACTCGATGACCGATCTCCCCATGCTGGAAGTGGTCGGACATCCGGTGGTCGTGAATCCCGACAAGGAACTCCGCGACACGGCGGAGAAACGCGACTGGCAGATCATGGAGTTCGAGCGTCCGGTCACTGTTCGAACCCGTCTGGTGACCATCCCGGCCCCGGTTCCTGTGATCAGCGGAGCCGCCGTCGTCGGAGCCATCGCCGCAGCAGTGACGATATGGGCCCTGCGGTCCCGCCGCCGCCTGGCTTGAAGGCTCAGTCGAGAAGCAACACCGACCCACCCCGCCGTGCCACGGCCTCTGCGGGGCTGATCTGGTCGTCTTCGAGCCCAGCCAGCGCCTCCCGCAGCACCGAGAGCCGGGCCGCAAGAGGCAGCCTGGGTACCCCGAGTCCGGGGCGGTCGACGGGGACGAGGGTCTCGGCCACCCGTTTCACCGCCTCGGTGAAACGATCGCTCTCGCACACCAGATCGGCACCCGACGCCAGCAACTCCCGCCCCACCGCATCGCGGTCTTGGCCCGCCATGAACAAGACCACGAACTCTCTCACAGAGCCCGATAGAGCCTGCTCGAGTTCGATCCGGTCCACATAGACGGGACCCGTGTTCATTTCGACCAGAAGCATCTGGTTGCGAGCGTACCGGTATCTTCAAGTCGTGAGAGTTGGAATCGTCATCGTCGCCGGTGGCAGCGGCAGCCGCATGGGCGGCGACAGAAACAAGATATTCCTGCCCATCCGGGGCCGACCGATGCTCGTTTGGTCGGTGGAGACCCTCTATTCGTGCACGGGTGTCGAGCGTCTCATCGTCGTTGCTCG